>JAFEGF010000088.1 GCA_018240225.1 Verrucomicrobiota bacterium | reverse complement strand
TCCAAATAGGCTTTTCCCATCGGAGTTTGCTTCACCTGGCTGAAAAGAACCTCCGAGTCATAATAAGGGTCCACTTTAAAGACATAAATTTCAGATGGATCGATCTGCCCGCTTTGACCTACATACAGATGCCCTTCTTTTCCGATATAGGCGATTTGAAAAAACAATGGGCCCGTTTCCACCATTGCAATCCAATTGAGCAGCGCCAATGCATCCAAGCTCAAAGTAATCGTTCCGATTACCTGATTGGAATTGAGCACGTAGACAGGCTTGCTGATAAAAATTTCGACAATTGACGTGATCGGGTCCACATCTAAAAAGACGCTGTCCCCATTTTTAATGGCCAACTGCTGCTGTTGCTTAAAAATATTTTTTTGGCCAACTAAAAGTTTCTCAGAAGAGACCGCGCAGCTGAAATCCCCATTAGCGTCTAAAGACTGGTAAAAGATTGCCCCTGTAATCCGGTCGCGGTTGACAATTGAGAACAAAGAATCAAAAGCTTCCAAGTTCTGACTGAGCTTTCCTGCAGAGGCATCCTGTGTGATCAACACAGCCAGAAGGTCCATGATGTAAGTTTTATCTTGAACAATCTGTTTGGTAAATCCGGCTTTCCCCGTGGTGATCTCACTGAGTCCGACAAAAAGGAGTTTTTTATGATAGGCATTGTCTTCCAGATACTTAACCCAAGAATGGATCAGCATCGGGACCACAAGAAAGATCAAGGCTACAAAAAAGACCCTAAACCCCAATTTACCAAAAAATGTCGAAGGGGTTTTGCTGCTATGAGGCGGCTGAGGACGCATGGGTTCTTTCTTGCCTGAGAATGAAGTTTCTGCCATGATTGCTATGCTAATTACCGAGGCAATTGCAAAACTGCCTCTACTGTTCAAATTATTTTTCATGATAGCACGAGATGTATCGAGTTTACAACATCCGATTGTCAAGCACCTGGTCAAACTGCGGGACGACCGCAAGTACCGCACAAGCGCGCGCACCGCATTGATTTCAGGAATTAAGCTCGTTTCTGAGCTAAGCTCATCCCATGTCTTTAAGACAGTTTTGATCACTCAAGGCTATTCTCCTCCTGTCACGATAAAAGCAGAGCAAACCCTGATCGTCACTGAAGAGATCATGAAAAAAGTGACCTCTCTTCAAAACCCGGAGCCTCTTGCAGCTGAAATCCCTTTGCCCGCTCCTTCTGAATTAACAGGATGCCATCCACTTCTGATCCTCGATCAAATCACAGATCCCGGCAACTTGGGCAACCTCTTAAGGACTGCATTAGCATTAGGCTGGGAAGGAGCCTTTCTAACGCCTGGCACAACAGACCCTTTCAATGATAAGGCGCTGAGGGCGGCCAAAGGGGCAACGTTCAAGTTAAAACTTCGGCAAGGATCGTATGAAGAGCTGTTCGGACTTGTCCGTGACAGCGGATTAACGCTCCTGATCGCAGATGCCAAAGGCTCGCCTGCACATTCTGCTCCTTGGCAACAACCGATTGCTTTAGTCCTCGGCAATGAGGCCCATGGGGTTCAAGCCGATTTAAAAAACAATGGGACAGCGATTGCCATCCCCATGAAAAGAGAGATGGAATCATTAAACGTCTCGGCCGCAGGCGCAATCCTCATGTTCCAACTCCAAGGGGGCTTCCATGGGAAGAGATGATGACATCTACCATCTTGAAGAAGATTTCTATGCTCAAGATCGAAAGGCCCATCGGAAAGAGCGCAAAATAGCGTTGAACAAAGACCGTTCCAAGTTCAAAAAATCTGACCAGGACCAGCTCAAAAAGCAAGCCCTTTTGCGCGATGAGCAGGAGATCGATGAGACTTTAGAAAAAGGAAGGGTTCTAGCTATTGCCCCTGAAGGGATCATCGTCGATTGCAATGGCGAAGAGCTCATCTGTTCTCTTAAAGGAAGTTTGAAACAAGAAAAAAACCGGGCAAAAAATCTGATCGCTGTTGGAGATTTTGTACGCTTTGAGAACAAAGGCAGCGGGCAAGGGACCATCTCCTACATCGAAGAGCGTCATTCGATCCTTTCAAGAGCGGACAATCTCTCGCGCAATAAAGAGCAGCTGATTGCAGTGAACATCGACCAGGTGCTGATCACATGCAGCGTTGTACAGCCCATGCTCAAACCCCCTCTTGTCGACCGCTATATCATCGCTGCGCTCAAAGGAAACATGCGCCCGATCATTGTCGTCAATAAGATCGACCTTTTTGATCACCCCCCGGAGACTGTCAATGAGATCGATCTCGAGGTCGAAAAAGAGATCTACGCCCAATTCTTGAAAGCCTATGCAGCCCTTGACATCCCTGTGGTCCCCATCAGCACGGCAACAGGGCATGGGATCGAATCCCTTCGCAGCTTAATGCAAGGCAAGACTTCAGTCTTTTCTGGACAGTCTGGCGTCGGTAAATCCTCACTGATTAACCTCGTTGCCGGCACATCGATGCGCACAGGCTCTGTCGTACTCAAGACCGGCAAAGGATCCCACACGACGACGACGACCCATCTGATTCCATTAGAATGCGGCGGGTTTTGCATCGATACGCCCGGGATCCGCAGCTTTGGAGTTTGGGACCTGAAAAAAGAGGAGGTCGTCGACTACTTCCCTGAAATTGTTGCACTGAGCCCGGGCTGCCGCTACCCTGACTGCGCCCACATGACCGAGCCTGACTGCGCCGTGCAAAAAGCTCTTGAGGAAGAGAGGATTTCCGCCTTGCGTTTTGAATCTTATTGCGCTTTAATTGCTTCTGTCTCGCAACAACACAGGTTACGATGAGCCGCATCCATTCGATCCACGCATTGGAAATCCTTGATTCCCGAGGAAATCCCACCCTTGAGGTCTATGTCAAAACCGATGACGGCTTTGAAGGAAAGGCTGCAGTTCCGTCAGGAGCTTCTACAGGAGAACATGAGGCCGTCGAACTGCGCGATCAAGATCCCAAGCGTTACCAAGGAAAAGGGGTCCAGAAAGCGATCTCCCACGTCAATGGTCCTCTTTCCAAACTGTTGATCGGCAAACCGGTTGATGCACAAAAAGAAATCGACGCCCTTTTGATCGAAGCAGATGGGACGCCTAACAAAAGCAAGTATGGGGCCAATGCCCTTCTCGGCATCTCGCTTGCCGTAGCGAAAGCCGCTGCAAATAGCAAGAAAATCCCCCTCTACCAGTCGATCGGAAGCCCCAATTCTACACTTCTGCCTGTCCCGATGATGAACATCATCAATGGAGGCGCTCATGCAGATAATTTCCTCGACTTTCAAGAGTTTATGATCCGTCCAATCGGAGCCCCAAGCTTTCGCGAAGCGATCCGTTGGGGAGCGGAAGTATTCCACTGCCTTAAGGCCCTCCTAAAAAAAGAAGGTCATGTCACATCAGTTGGCGACGAAGGAGGATTTGCTCCTAGGCTGCAGTCTAATGAAGAAGCTCTTGATTTTATCATCCGCGCCATTGAAAAAGCGGGCTACCGTCCGAAAACTGATCTAACGATCGCCCTCGACTGTGCAGCATCTGAGTTTTATGATCCTCAGACGCAAGCCTACTTTGAAAAAAAGAAAAAAGAGATTGGAAAGCCCTTCGCATCGCGATCAGCCTCTGAGCTCATTGATTATCTTGAAAAACTCTCTTCTGAATATCCGATCGATAGCATTGAAGATGCACTCGATCAAAATGATTGGAAAGGCTGGAAGGAGCTTACGTCGCGGCTCGGCTCCAAACTCCAATTGGTCGGCGATGACCTCTTTGTGACCAATCCACTCTTTTTGCAAAAAGGGATCGATCAGAAAGTTGCAAACGCCATCCTGATCAAAGTCAACCAGATCGGCACCCTCTCAGAAACCCTGCAAACGATCGCTCTTGCGCATGCCAATGGCTATAAGAACGTCATTTCTCATCGCTCAGGAGAAACAGAAGATACGACGATTGCCGATATTGCTGTTGCCACACGTTCCGGCCAGATCAAAACGGGATCTCTTTCCCGCTCCGACCGCGTAGCCAAATACAACCGGCTGCTTGAGATAGAAGACGAGCTTGGACCAAAAGCCGCTTTTGCCCGCTCCTAATATTTATAGAAAGATCGATCCCTCAATGAGAATCGACTTGTCGAAGAATAGAAAACAACAAGATATCTTGACAGAGCGCGCATCTCCTATTTTGTTATAACCTTCTTCCGCTGTTTTCTTTATCCACATCGATTTTAGCGACAGAGAATTGCTGTTCCGCTATCAGAAACAAGGTATGCGCTTTCAAGGGTTTAAGAGGAGTTGCTAATGAGATCTCATAAGCATCTCCAAAGAGCTTGCCGACCTTTGAGACAACATCTCCCCGATTGACATACACACGGAAAGCTTTCTTTGCTTCTTCGGGAAGAGCGTTCCATTTTTCAAGAGACTGATCAGAGATCCCCGGCGGATTAAAGGCAATGCATCCTTTAGGATTGACCCAATCATTCTCGTAGAGATACGTATAAGCAGCAAGCGCTCCGCCTAAACTAAAACCGATGACTCTTGCCTTCTGTCCCTCTTCTGCTACTTTCATGAGCCAGGTCCGGATTTCTTGACGAGCCTTATTGAAGGCTGAAAGCCCGGGTCCAGCAATATCGACATCGCTCATCAACGAAGCCCATCCCCGCTCTGAGTCTAATGAGAAATCCGTTCCTCGGAATAGCAATATGGGGACTGCGCCTTTATCGCCGATGAGCCCGAAGGCGGGCATACCATGCCATAGGTCGAAGATATGGTCGATGCGATAGGAAAGAAGTTTGCCTCTCTTTTGAGGGCAAGGGAGCATGACGGTGTCTTTTTCTTTTAAATCGCGGTAAGCGATAACTTTGGCAAGAGCTTCATCTATCGCAAAGGCTAGAGCCTCCCCATCGTCAATATCTCTAGAGATCTTTGTCAAAAGACAGGCAGCAGCCTGCATCCCCCCTTTCTTTTTCGATACCTTGCCCACTAGCGGATCATAAAGGGAAAAATAGCCATACCAATCGAGAAACTCTTTGCTTTGGGACAGCTGAAATTTATATTCAAGAGCCTGCAAGGGATCCGCTAACGGGTAGGAACGCATATGCAGCGGGATGGTCCAGTTAAGAAAATCATCAAAGTTCTGAAGGCTTCGAACCCGTACGCGGTTTTTCCAATGCACTTTGGCAGCGGGCTGCTTCAATGCATAGGGCTGCTCTTGAGCTGAAGCAAACCATGGAACAACAAGAAAAAATAAACGAACAACTCTCAGCATATTACAAATCTTATGGCCCGCAAAGATGATCAATCGCTTCTCCAAAGTGCTCTTTCAGAGAAGTTAAATCATAGGCAATATTTTCTTCATGAAGATTTTTCGCTGAGATGATCTGCAAGGCTTTTGAATTAAAAATATCCCTTTCATCGTTGAAACGGGCCATCATTTTATGCTCTCCATTATGGATGAAGAACTCATAGGGAGCCCTGCTCGCATTAAAACGGGCAGCTACGACATAAGGCCATCTCTCTTCCTTGAAGATCGACTGTCCCTGCAGCACCTGTCCAAACAGATCTTCTCCGATCAGATAGTGCAGAACTGTCGGAAAAATATCCATGTGGGATGTCAATTCGCAAGGAGCTTTTTTTCCTTTCCACTCGTTGCTTCCGAAACGATAATAAAGAGGGACATGCGTTTGCTGGCGCGTTAAACTGGATGCATGGAACAGATGCCCATGCTCATAAAACTCCTCGCCATGGTCGCCGGTAACAACAACAACAGCTTCTTTGCCGCCAGGATATTGGTTCAATGCATTAAAAAATTGTCCCATGAGAGAATCGACAAAATAAAGGGCGTTGCGGTAACGGTTCTTGATTCCATCCAAGCCCTGGTTGCTCAAAGCTGCTTTAAAATAGTTGATCTTCTCCTCAAACGGATGAAACTTGGTGAATGTTTCTTTAGGCCAGCTGTAGTCGAGGTGGGTCGCATCCAAAAAGACGAGGAATAGTCTCCCTGAAGACTCGTTTGGATCTTTCATCTCCTGGACCAGCTTCTCTATCGCAATCTGGTCCCTCTGATAGGGTTCTTCAAACTCCTCCTCATCGGGCAAGAACAGGGTGTCGGCAAGATATTTGGCTTCTCCGAAGATCATATGGTCCATCTGATAATATCCCAGCCTTGACGAAGAAAAGGCATGGATCTTGTAGCCCATTTTTTTGAGCATTTTTAGAGGAATGCTCCCCCCTTTCCAATTCTCAGGCTTGATCTTTCCCCAATACAGAGGGAACTTCGAGAAAAAGATCGAAAACCAAGAGATCTGCGTGGCATTGGCATTCGACAAAGCTAGATCGAAATGAACATTGTTGTTCTTAAAAGCGTGTAAATTGGGGGCTTGCGCCTCAGTAATGAAGTCCTCGCGCAAGCTTTCCACAATGAACAAATAGATATCCGGACGGCGCGCAAGAGAGAAGGCCCGAGAGTCCAACGACCGGAGCGCATCCTGCTCTTCTTCCGGGATCTTCAAGGCATAATCAAGCCGAAGCTGCTCCTGGGGCGGCGGCGTAAATGTCGTTTTCCAAGGCAGGGATTTTTGATACATCTCCATTTGCGTTGCACTTGTCAAATGCCCTGCCGACGACTCCCAGTTCACCATGAATAAAGTCATCGTGCACATGATCGCGATCAAGAACGGATATGTCGTAGAGATCGGATGACGGTCTGTCCACTTTTCCGTCGAACGGAAGATCCATACCCCTCCCATAATGATCCCAAGAGCTGCAAGCCCTGCCGCCCCCCAAACAAAAAGGGACACATTGCTGGCATATAGCAGCTCCATAAAATTCTGGTAGCTCTCCTGGGAGACAAAATGCAAGGCAAACCAAAATGACATGTCCATGAGCCGGACCAAAGGAAAATCGATCACATGCCCTAAAAACAGGATAAAGATCAAGGCGGCATACAATAGATAGAAGAAACGAGGCAAAAACTGACGGAAAATCGCGGCAATGAGAATCAAGATGCAGGTTTCAAGGGCGCACTGCATCAGAGCGTAGCCTGCAAAAAAGAACCTGGAAAACGTCGCCTGCGGTTCGACTAGAAAGGCATGCAAGATATGAATGGCTGCAGCAACAAGGAAATAGGAGCCGAAAAACAAGTAGTTAAAGCGGATCTGGTACAGTGGCAAAGGCGGCGAAGCAGGCCCTTCATCTTTGACTTCCATGATACCCCAAGCAAAATAAACAGAGGCCCCAATGCATCATTTGCCCCATGGCATTGCATGCCTTTTGATCCATGGCATGCAAAGCCAAGGGCAGAGCCCTATTTTCGCTTTATCGTTCACAAGGGAATATCTTTCAATTAACTTTTTTAATTTCCACTATAACAGATGACGAATAAGCCCTTCCCAATCTTTATGTTGGATGAAATAGGTGACCTTATCGGGGTTTGCATTGACCTGTTTGGCAAAGCCGGGGACATGGATAAGCAGATTATTTTTCCCCCCTTCTTCCTTCATCTTTTTGCTAAAGCCATCCATAAAGGCATCCCACTTGAAAGAACTTTTCCTAATCTTCCTCATGTAGGATTTTAATTCAGGACTGGAAAAGATAAATCCTATGAAGCGCAAAGGGTGGACATGATGGATCTGTTTTCCTTTTTCTTCCATTTTCCCCTTGATGAAGGCCAGCTCGAACACGTTCTTTTTTCCCATATTGGAAATAATGTAAGTGATCCTGTTTCTATCTCCGTCAGTAAGAGGAAGCAATTGGAAATAATCGACTTCAGCTTCTGCGGCAGCAGGTTGATCTTGCTGCTGCGAGTCATTGACCATCATGACAGAAGCTTCTCCCAGCATAAGCGGCTTTTGCCTGCGTTCTTGCTGCCTTGCTGGCGCGATGTTGTCGTTTTTCAAGAGCATGACATCATCGTCGTCATAGTAGGCATCCGATTCAAACCCTGCCAATCCAGAAATCCTTTCCACCATTTCCTCAATCTCTGAAGCGGTAAGAAGATGAGACCGATGGTTTTCTGGATAACGGACATGGATGAATCTGTTTGCATCCTGCATCAATTTTCGGACATGCGGCTTGACCTCATCAAAGGAAATGGAGGGCACCAATTCCTCAGAAGCCTGCAGGAATGTCTCATACGACAGAGCATTTCCTCCTGAACGGAACCCATCCGCATAAAACGAGGCCATTTTCGCACTGTCTGCATTTGCAAAGTTCCTGACGAGGTAGCTCAGCTGATAACCTACTCGATCTTGTATCGCTAGGAATTCGTTCTCATTGAAACCATCCATCTTGATCTGTTCGATTTCCCACAATAAAAAGGAAAGGACGTTCTGGCTTGAATCTTCCGAAGCTAGAGCAAACCCATGAACAGGGAACATAAAACGGGGATGGGGGTGGACCCAGTTCTCCCTCAATGCCCGCGTCAAACGCTCCAACCGCTGCTGCAGCAGGTCTTGAGCAAAAATTTGAAGCCAACTGTCTTTCAGGTCTCCCACAGTCACTAATTCTTTTGATAAGCTCGGATAGTCAATATGCAATGCGACTCCAGTCGGAAATGAAGAAAGCCCGATTTGGATCGGCGACCGGGAATGCGCTCCAATTCCGCTAAGACTGATGCCGCTGAAATAGCTTTCAATCATTGTCTGCATCGAACTTGGGCTGAAATCGCCAATGGCAATAACAGCTAAGTTCTCAGAACCTTTAAGGGCTGAAAGCCCCGCGTGCAAGCGGAGTCCTTCCTCTTTAAGGACTTCCCGAGAGAAAGAGCCTTGAAAATGATCGCTGCAATTTTTAAAAAACCGGTCGATCTCTTCCACATTATCGGCCGATGTATCCAAGGAATACATGAGGTCTTCATGCAAAGGGGATTGGACAACGACGCGGAATGCCGCTCCATGGGCTGGGAATGCATTCTCCTGAATGAAGGTCGTCACGCCGTTGGCAAGCTTTCGAACGTGCATCTTTTCTTCTTTGGGCAACAGCTGCAACAGATCGACAGCGTTTGCTTTTGAAGCGGGAACAAGCGCGCAAACGCCTGCCGTGATTAGAAAGGGAAATGCTAGCATCCTTTCCTCCTTAAGGTTGGTAATTACTCACAACGAGTTGATAGCGCGTACATATAATAAAAAAGTTTTATTCCGTTCAATCTTTTTTAATATTTCTTAGACCCTTGGACAAGTTAAGGATCTAAATTTTAACAGATTAGATTTCGAATCCAATTTCAAAAATGAAAATTAAATTAATTTAAGCGCAAACAGTTTTAAAAAAATATTTATCATTTGATATAGAGAAGTTAACTCGCCTTTGCAACTTTTTAGGGTCATAAACCTCGATACAGCCGAATGCCAGCAGTCGGATAGACGAGGAAATGGATCCTGGAAAGTTGCAAAGGCAAGGATGAGAGGCTGACATGAAAATAGAACGCAATAAGCACACAGTCTTCTTGTTCGGAGAAGCAGAAAAAGGGGACTTTTGCACTCCTTTGCTTCTAAAAAGCTTGCCGCAGCTTGCTGAAACCTGCGGAAACCCGCCGCCAGAAAGTTTAGGAATCCAATACGCAGTCCAAACCCTGCTTTATGAAAGGGAACTGATCTATTTCCGCGTGAAAGAAGAGGGGTTCAGCATCTCCGACTACATGCGAGGCCTTAAATTGCTTGAAAACCCCAGCCTTTTCCATAACCTTGCAGCTATCTGCATGCCAGGCGTTGGAGACGAAGAGCTGATCGACGCCTCATGCACTGTGTGCACACTGCACAAGAGCTTTCTGATCACGAGCGAAAAAGACCTTTACGACTTTCTCACCCATCACCGTTAAGAACATCTCTAAGAAGCTGTTTTATAACTAGACTTTTTAGGGATTTGAGAGGCTTTCCGA
>JAFEGF010000087.1 GCA_018240225.1 Verrucomicrobiota bacterium | reverse complement strand
ATGCTTCCTTCTGTGAAGCTGATGGACGATGCGATTGGAGCAAAAGCTGTCTTTGAAGGCGTTTTGCTCTCTAGTTATGCGTTTGTGATGCTGAAGGGGGATTCCCTTTCTGAAGAGAACCATGCGGAGATTGCTAAGGCCTGTTTCATCGGCGGCGGTAAAGAAGCGGCTAAGGAACTCAAGAAAGCGGAGATGGTCAGTTCATCGGTCAATTTGGTAAGAGATCTAGTCAACGGCAATGCCGATGAGGTGACATCTGAGTCGCTCTCTGCTTTTGCAAGGGGATTGGAGCAGCAGTTTCCAGCTATCAAAACGACAGTTCTTGGTAAGGCTGCCCTTGAGAAGGAAGAGATGGGGCTGATGCTTGCCGTCAATCGTGCAGCTTCCAGAGAGCCTGCATTGATCATTATGGAGTATTGCGGAGATCCCCAGTCCAAAGATTGGACGGCGATTGTCGGCAAAGGGATCACCTATGATACGGGTGGCCTCAATATGAAGCCTACCGGCAGCATGGAAACGATGAAATGCGACATGGCAGGCGCTGCTGCGACATTGGGGATTATTCAAGCTGCAGCTCAGACGAAGCTGAAGAGGAATATCCTTGCGGGATTGGCCGTTGCAGAAAACGCGGTTGGGCCTAATAGCTACAAGCCTGGCGACGTGTTCCGCAGCCATGCGGGAAAAACGGTTGAGATTACCAATACGGATGCGGAAGGGCGCCTTGTGCTGGCCGATGCGATCTCCTATTTGCAAAGCAAGTTCAAGCCATCCCGGTTAATCGATATGGCAACTTTGACTGGCGGCATCGTTGTTGCGCTGGGAGAGGATGCGACGGGACTGTTTTCTAACAATGATGACCTTGCCAGAAGTCTGTACAAGGCAGGAGAGAGGACCCATGAGCGGGTCTGGCGGATGCCCCTTTATCCTGAATACAAAGAGATGCTGAAGTCGAGCATCGCTGATATGAAGAATTCAGCGGGAAGGAAGGCTACTTCGTGCACTGCCGCAGCTTTTTTACAGCAGTTCATCAAGGACATTCCTTGGGCCCATCTCGATATAGCAGGAACAGCGTTCTTGTCTGAGCTGAAGGGGTACCATACCACTCCGGCAACAGGGGTCGGCGTCCGTTTGCTGCTCGATTTCCTTGAGCATTTGGATGTTGAGGGTGCGGGCAAAGCGCGCAAATCTGCTCGAAAAAAATGAAATCAATTATTCTTACGGTCATCCTTTCTGAAGAAGGGATGACCCTTCTTTCTTTTTTGCGACTTCACTGTCCTGACGCTCCGTCTGTCAAAGCGATCAAACGGGCAATCGATAAAAAGTTCTGCAGCGTCAATGGACGGATTGAAACCTTTTCCTCCCATCCTCTTAAAAAAGGGGACAAGGTCCGTTTCGACCTTTCAAGCTTAAGCGCAACTGCAAAAGAGGAAAAATACCAACCTGGCATCTTGTATGAAGATGAGGTCCTTCTCATCTGCAACAAGCCTGCCGGCATGGTCTGTGAAAACAGGACCTTCAACCAAGCTTTGCCTCAATATTCCGGCAAGCTTCTGCTCGTCCACCGCCTTGACAAAGAGACATCCGGCGTTTTGATCCTTGCTAAGGATGCTGCAGTCTTAGAAAAGATGATCTCCCTTTTTAAAGAGCGCGCTGTGCGGAAGCTCTACTTGGCGCTTGTCGACAAAGAAGTGAAAAAAGAAAAGGGGAAGGTGGACAACTACCTTGGTAAAAAAAGCGCTTATCAAGGCCAGACGATATACGGTGAGGTCGATCGGAAAAAAGGGCAGCAGGCCATCACCCTATGGAAGCGTTTAAAAGCTGTCAAAATGGCGTCGCTGCTGCTTGCCGAGCCTGTCACAGGCAGGACCCATCAGCTCAGAGTCCATTTCAGCCTGATGGGCCATCCGATCTTAGGAGATGCCCAGTATGGAAAAGCATTCTCTTGCAAATTGCATCCCAAAAGGCACCTTCTGCATGCCTATTCGATCCGTTTTACACATCCGCTCAATAAAAAAGAGATCGAAGCCATCGCTCCGATCCCTTCCGATTTTCAAGAAGCGCTATCTCAGCTTCAAATTGAACTTAACTCAAAGCGAGTTTAAGTGGCGCATCTTGTCGAGCTTTTTAACGACTGCAAACAGGATAATGCCTGAAATCACCGATAGCACGACAAAGATGTCAAAGAAGCTGCTAAGCGACTTTAAGTGGGACATCAGCGGCGCAATCGCTCCGCCCAAATAAAAGGCGATCCCGATGCATAGGTACCAGCAGCCGACAAGCAGGCCGGTAAATCTATGAGGGGAGAGGTGGGTGATCAGTGAAAGGCCGATCGGTGCGATCAGCATTTCGCCGAGGGCCATAAAAGCATAGGCGAAGATCAGGTAGAATGGACTTAAAGATGCTGTCTGCGCGCCGTCAGGAATAGATCTAGAGCCCATTGCCATGATCCCGAAGCACACGGCCATGCTGATCAAGCTTAAGGCCGATTTGAAGGAGGGAGTGGGATTCTTTTTGCGTTTTGACAAATAGGCGTAGAGGGAGGCAAGGGGAATAGCGAAGATAATCAAATAGAAAGTTTCTGCGGAAAGAAGCCACGAAGGGGGGATTTCAATTCCTAAGACATGCCGATCGGTGTAGCGCAATGCAAAGAGGTTTAACGAGGAGCCGCCTTGGTTGTAGGCCATCCAGAAAACAATGGAGAACAAAGAGAGGATGCAGATTACGATGATCCGGTTCTGCTCATGTCTGTGCAATGGAGCTTCCCGTTCCACTTTTGTCATTTTCTTGGTTTTTGACATCTTAAGCAGCTCAGGATTTTCCAAGGCTTTCGAGAAGAAGTAAAGACCGGCTAATTGCACTAGGCCGGCGAGTACAAATGCGACCGACCAGAGCTTGGCTTGGCCAAATGCTCCAATGATCAGCATGGCGACAAAGGCGCCGATGTTCACAGCGGAATAGTAAATGGAAAAGCCCCCTTCGCGCAAATGGTGCTGGCCGCGGTACAAACTCCCCAGAAGCGCGTAGATGCTTGGAGTAAAAATGGCAGCTCCAATGGCAACAAGCAAGAGGGCGATGTAGATCATCGACACTTGGCCGGTCGCCATGAGAAAGCAGCCGATGGCAGTGCAGCACATTCCCCAGATCACAGGCAGACGGTAATTGAACCGGTCTGCTATAAAACCGCCAAGCACAGGCAAGACAAAGGCCACCCCTGTGAATATTCCGAACAATTGGTCGGCAAGCACGTCGCTAAACTTTTGGTATTGAACAAGGTATATAACAAGAAGGTTGGCGATGCCCCAGAATGCAAACCGCTGGGTCATCTCTGTCAATGCCAGCAGGTACATCTCTTTGGGCTGCTTGGTATGGATAAAACTAAACGCCATAAATTGCCTGTTTCCTTTGGACGCCTGCAAAGAGGCATCTTTAGTTTGTAAAGTATAATTTTGAATTTAGCAATTTTCCCGAGTTTTGGCTATACTTTTTCAAATATACCGAAACAACTTGAAAAATTGGGAGTTAGGCAAAGAGGCGCCCTAAAATTTGAACCAAGCTTTGCTGACGCCGAAGCAGCTCAACTTGAATAAGTTGGGCGATGCAGGCGGGGTCAAATTTAGTGGCTGTCCGATGCAGCCCAAAACCAATTTTTCATGTTGTTTCGGTATTATAAGGGGATCCTCTGACAATATTTTGGTAGATATGAGATCAATTCTGCTTGTACGCACTTCTGCGATCGGTGATGTGGTCCAGACCTTTCCTGTGATCGAATACTTAAGGTCCAAATTTCCTGCTGCCCGGATCGATTGGGTTGTAGAAAAGGGGATTGCCCCGCTGCTCAGGCAATTGAAGACAAGCTGTTCCGACCGTCCGCTGATCGACCAGGTGATCGAGGTCGAGTCGAAAAAATGGGCGGCATCTTTCTGGCTCAAACAATCCCGGTCTGCCTTTAAAGACTTTGTCCAGCGCCTCCGAATGAATGAATATGATGCGGTGTTCGACCTTCAAGGCAATTCCAAATCAGCGATGATCACGATGCTTGCAAAGGGAAAGGACAAAGTGGGCTTCGGATGGAACTCCGTTCGGGAAAAGCCCAACTTGCTTGCGACGACCCATCGTTATGAATTTCCATTGGATTTGAACATCCGCGAAAAGTATTTGAAGCTCGTCCAGTCCTACTATGGCGATGAGTTCGCCTTTGTCAGTAAAGGAATAGAGTTTCAGCTCTCTGATCGGGAAGCTGATCGGCTGCGCATGTTATTGGAAGATCCGCTCATGCAGCATCCCTTTAAGCTGATGGTCGCTGTCGGTTCGAAGTGGAACAATAAGAAGCTTAGCGATGATGCGTTGGTCTCTCTTTTAAAAGAGGCCCAATTGCGCACCGATGCGGCTTTAGTTTTGATCTACGGAAGCGTAGAAGAGAAGCTCTTTGCTGAAAAGCTCCTTTCCCTTTTTCCCAACAATGCGATTGCAGTCGGGGATTTGACTTTGCCGTTGTGGCAGGCCTTGATGCACCATGTCGATGGGATCATCGCGGTCGACTCTGCTGCGCTGCACTTTGCAGGGACGACAAAAACGCCTAGCTTCAGCGTGTTCGGCCCGACATCGGCCCATATTTTTAAGCCTTTGGAACAACAGCACCACGCTTTTCAAGGGGCTTGTCCTTATGGCAAGACCTTCCATAAGCAATGTCCCATCCTCCGCTCTTGCGCGAGCGGAGCGTGCATCCGCAACCTGACATTGGATCAGCTGGAGGCTCCTTTCACGAACTGGCTATCGGGATTATTGTCTGAGCAACAGATCAAGTAGGTCGAAGTCGATATGCTTCTCGACCACATCGATTGCTTCGTGGACCTTTTCGACATCTTCTGTTTGGATCTTAGCGGTGAACGAAGAGATCATCTTCATGGCCGTATGGCTGTGAAATGGGGTGTATAGCATCGGAATGTGCGCTTTTTGCAGTTCCTCGACGATGTAGTGGCGGGGAGGATGGTCGCCGGTCAAGATCATGGCGGATTCGAGGTCGTCATGGGGATCGGCGATTTTGGTGTCCCAGTGCTTGGACAGGGTTGCCAGGATGATGTCTTCTCGGTTCGCAGGGGTAATGATGAGCTGGCTTTTGACGATCCAATCCTGATAAGTTTCCACAGAGGTTGCGACCAGGCGGACATGTTTTGAGTGGCGGAGCTGGTGCTCTTGGCCGGTCACGAGCCGAGTTTCGAACAGGCTCTCAAAATCTTTCATCGACGGGTTGCTCAAAAAAGAATCAAAGGGGATGGAGCCGATCAACGGCAAGTTCCATCTTTTCAGAGCTAGGGGCATATAGTGCCCGACCATGCTTTTCTTTTCAGGAAGGACCCTGTTCAAAATAACGCCAAGAACTTTTACGCCGTGCATTTCGCAGAGCGTTTTGTTCAGCATCAGCTCATCGTAGGCTGAACCAAGGCCGCCCGAGGCGATAAGGATCATGGGAAAATTGAGGAGCGAAGCGACTTGGGCGTTATTGAGGTTGATGATGGAACCGACGCCGCAATGCCCTGTTCCTTCGACAAGGAGGAACCCATTTTTTTTCTGAAGAGCCTTGACGGCATCTTTGATCCGGCCGATCAGCTCCTTTTCATCGATTTTTTTATCGAGGAACTGGCGTGTGAAGCCGGAAGGAATTAGAACGGGGCTCATGTCTTCGTAGGATGCTTTTAAGGAAAAATGCTCCTTGAAGATCAGGACGTCCTTATCGACGCTTAAGCCCTTTTTGATCTCAACATGCTCTTGGCCGATCGGCTTCATGTAGTCAACATGGGCAAACCGTTTTTTCAGACCGGAAATGAGGCCGAGGCATGTCGTCGTTTTTCCAACGTGCTGACCTGTCGATGCAATGAATAATCCTTTCACAATGCCTTTTTTGACGTTGCTTTTGATAACTTTCTTATGCGCAATGGGCGGATTCTTGAAAAGCCAGAATTAGTTCATCAATTGGAAACAGTTTTCTGGATTGAGCAGTTCAAAGTTGCCAATTTTTTGAAACTTTTCACCAGCATAGATCAGTGTTCCGCCTATTGCTTTTTGAGGGGTCTGTTGGTGAAAATACTGAAGACCTTCTAAATAAGATGGGGAAAATGTTTTGCTGCTTTTTATTTCAATGGGTATGAGTTGGCTGCCCTGCTGAAGAAGGAGATCGACCTCGCGACCAGTCACATCGCGATAAAAGTATAAACGGGGATCTTTTGCTTGGTTATAGCGGGCTTTCATGAGTTCAACGACAATCCAGTTTTCAAAGAGGTTGCCATAGAAAGGATCTTTGATCAGTTGCTCAACGCTATCGATTCCAAGAAGATGGCAGGCAAGACCTGTATCGGCAAAGTAGAGTTTTGGGGACTTGATCAGCCGTTTTCCAAAATTTTCGAAATAGGGCTCAAGGCGGATAAGGATATATGTTGCTTCCAGAACGGAGATCCATTCTTTGATCGTTACTGCTGAAACACCGACATCTGAGGCTAAGCTGGCATAATTAATGAGTTGGCCGATCCGGCTGGCCGTGAGTTTAATGAATCGTTCAAATTGCAGGATATCTTTAATCTGAAGGATCTGCCTGACATCGCGTTCGACATACGTTTGAAAGTAGCTGCTATACGCATTGGATAAGGGGAGGTTCTCTTTGTAGATCTTAGGGTATCCCCCTTTTAAGATGATTTCTTCAATGGGAGAGGTGATATGGGATTCGCGCATTTCAACTAAGCTCAAAGGAAGGAGCCTTAATAGGGAGGTCCTGCCAGCGAGCGATTGAGAGACTGCCGAATGGAGCTCAGCTTGATGGCTTCCTGTTAAGATGAACATACCGTTTTGTTGGACTTCATCGACCCTGACTTGGATATAAGAGAGCAGATGGGGAGTCCGTTGCACCTCGTCGAGGATGGCCCCATTTGGATATTTTTGCATGAAGCTTTTCGGATCCAACGATGCAAGCGACCTATTATCAGCATCTTCCATATTGACATAAGGTTTTTGAGGAAATGCGGCTTTTACTAATGTGGTTTTGCCTGATTGGCGAGGTCCAAGCAGGGTCACAACGGGATATTTTGATGCAAGTTGTTGGATATAAGGCGTTAACTGTCTTTTAAACATGGCGGTTTAGATAATCTAAAGTTCAATCTTAGATTATCATAGCTTGCGTTTTTTCAGCAATGTAGTTGAAGATCGCCTGGATCGTTTGCTGGGTTTCTTCGAAGATTTCCTCATCGGGTTTTAAAGATAGGACCTTTTCGAGGGTGAACCATTGTAGCCCTGGGGAAGCATCTGCCTCGGGAGCAAGGGAACCTCCAACAGGTCTGCCGAGGTAGATGAAATCGATGTGCTGGTGCGCTGGCTGGTCTTTGTAAGGGGGGATGTTCTCGAGCAGGCAGAGGAAGGGCCTTTCAAAACTTGCGGCGTTCCATTTTGTAACCCACAGACGCTCGTCTTGGATCAGGGCGATCTCCAGTCCCGTTTCTTCTTTCGCTTCCCGTATTGCGCACTCAGGCGGGGTTTCATTCTCTTCCAGATGACCTCCGGGCGGAAGCCATTTTCCTAGTTTTTTATGGAAATGCAGAAGAACCCGGTTCTCCTCAAGGATGTAGGCTGTAGCTGTAAATTGTCTCATGGTTGTCTCAAATGTTGCGGTCCGTAATGCTGTAAGAAGGGGAGCATGACCATTTGGTGGACGATTCCAATATAGTTGTGCCGCTGATAAAGAGCTCCTGTTAATTCCTGCACTTTTTGTTTTGCCCGTCCGAAAGCGAGGTCTTTAGTGATCTCGGTTGCCCATTGCATGTCGAACACGAAGAAATTCCAGATGGGAATTTCGTGGACTTCATGCGCCCACTGCTGAAATGCATCTAATCCTCCAGTGAGTTGATCTAAGCGGCTTTGCAGTCCCACTTGGTTTTGGGCAATGCGTTCTGCTGCATGTCGGCGGTATTGCGCGCCTTTTGCTTTCATTTGTTCTGCTGCAAGCCATACGAGGTCTTTGGAGATCTGGAGGGAATGTCCTGCCTCCCGGATCATGACGCCGAGGTTTTGATGGAACTCATGGTTGGCATTTGTAATTTCTTGCGGTGTCGCGGCATACATCAGGTTTAAGACTTGGTCGAGAAGATTGCGGTGGGGAAAGCTTGGAGGCAGTGTTTGGATGAGCGTTGCAAGGGTCCTTTCATTTTGCCGGGCTTCTGCAGAAAGGGCGTTGGTGCTTAAAGATTGGGTCTTGGCAATGGCAATCCTTTCAAAAAGGGGGATGGTCTGCATCAAGATATCGACGTGATGGCGTGTTGCCTGCGCTTGGGACAATGCGCTCTGAAGCTGGTTCCAGTCGGGATTTAACTGTTGCTGGTTGTTGAAAATATGGGAAAGGGGGCGAAATTGTCCAAGAGCCGATTCGACATTCTCAGCGTGTTGTGCAGCTTGGTTAATTTGCGCTGTCTGAATCCCTTGCCGGGCAAAGATCGCTTGAATTTGTGTTAAAGCTCGGTCCATTTCTCTAAGTATTCGATCGCCTTGTTCTGTTTGCATGGTCTCTTCATAGATTCTGAGCGATTGGTTCAGGTGGTCGGTGATCGGGGTGAAGTGGTTGGCGAGCTGTTGAGAGGTCTCATTGAGCTTTTGTTTTGTTTCCGTATGAAAGTACCGATTGCCGTCGGACCTGCTCAATGCTTCGAGTCTTCCCCGTTGGAAATTCGCGGAGGCTTCGATCGAATTGCGTAAATTGGCGAGCGTATTTTGGTTCAGCGGAGCAAAGGGATTGATGAGGGCCCTGTTGAAACGGAGCGTTTGCGCGATGTCATCCGATTGGTCCTTGAGGTCTTGGACGAACTGGCGGACTCCATGTTTTTGTTTTTCCCCTGCAAAATCGAATTTTTCTCCAAGAGCATAAAAGATCGATGCTTCGAGGATCTGATCGGTCTGCTCCCGTATCGCTTGTTCGATTGCCGCGCATTCTTCTTCGGAAACAGGCTCATCTGAGTCCATGGTTCCATTGGCAATAGCGAGAATGTCATAGAGAAACTCATTCTGCGCTTGTTCGGTCAAGCCGGCCTCGAAGCAAAGGGAAATCATACTGGCAGCTGTCTCTAGCGCTTCGGGAAGGAAGAGCTCATCAATCTCCCTTTCTGCTCGGTCTCTGACGGAAAGCCTCCCTTCGAGGTATGCCCGCATCCTGTCTTGCGTGCCGTAGCGGCTTTTATTGAGTACTTCGAAGAGGTATTCGACAAGGCGGGAGATCTCCATTTTTTTACTGATCGAGTCCTGGGTCTGCAGGTCGATTCCCTCCTCTTCCGAGGAGGTGTTGGCTTGGATCGATTGCCAGATCCGCTGCAGCTGTCGATGAATGGCCTGGTTGAGCGCATAAGAGGTGCGTGTGTTGGTCTTCAGCGCATCCATGGTCCTGGTCAAGTTCCTTTCCAATAGGGGACTGTTCTTTAGAAACAACTGTGTAAACCAGCTTAAGGATGTATTGGCAATCCATTCGGGAATGAACAGAAGGGTGTTCATGGTCCAAGTGCAGAAGGTATTGAAAGCGGTAAGAAGGGGATTGAGTACATACAGGCTTGAAGTGGAGGGGATTTGGACATCGTAGTATTTGGTGACGGCGTTCCTCCAATTAAACCTTGGCCCGTAGGCATCCAGCACTGCTGCTGAGAATGAACCATAGAGCTCTGTTGGCTGCAGTCCGCCATTGCGCTGCGGGGATTGGATAGCAAGTTCTAGCATTTGCTGGAAATCGCGCGTCTGACCGTTCGGAGTAGCTGCCGCTTCATTGTAGGACGCGCTTAGGATGGCAAGCCAGTTTCGCAGCTGCTGAATGATGCGGATCTCTTTTGGGTTCAAAGGGTCTTC
>JAFEGF010000086.1 GCA_018240225.1 Verrucomicrobiota bacterium | reverse complement strand
CCGACGCCTCTTGATCGGGCACTTATTCCCGCCGAAGAATTTTTGGAGGTGTACGGCAGTTATGTAGCCGGTATCAAAGAGGGGAAGATGCTCGATGAAAAACTGCTGCGGCGCTACTTTTCTTCTGGATGGACATCGGAGCTCGATGCTGTTTATGCGATGGCGGTCTCTGCGGAAAAATATCTGGTCAAACCGCTCAAACCGCTCATCCAATTGCAAGGCCATCATTTTTTCTACTCCGATCTTGATAAGCAGTTTCATCCGATGGTGCTCAGCCAAGAAAGCGTCAGCTGGGGCATCCAGTTCTCTTATCCGCAACTGTGCCAAGATCCTAAAACATCTGACATCCTCAAAGTAGGCAAAGGGGAAGATTTTCCAAATACAGCTCTTTTCGCTGCGTTGACCAAATGGCTGCGCGAGCACACATTGCCCACTCCTTTTGTTATCGATGGAAAGCGGACGAATGCTCCAATCCGGTTGGGCAAACAGTGCTTGAACTGGATCGGCAAACATCCACAGCTCACGCAAAAAGGGATTGAGATTTTTTCTTTTTCCGCTTCTAATTAGCCTTTATATAGGTGATTATGCAGATCGAACTAGTTGCAATCGGCGATGAACTTCTTCGTGGAACGACCATCAATACCAACGGCGCTTTTTTAAGCCGCCATTTATCGGAAAAAGGGTATCGGATCTCGCGGCACACAACGCTGTCCGATGATCCGATTGTCCTTAAAGAGGGGTTGCTAGAAGTTCTTAAGCGTTCCTCGATCGTGATCACAACAGGAGGCCTTGGCGCTACTTGCGATGATCGGACGCGCGAAATCCTTGCGCGCCTCTTCGGTTCAGAATTTCACTTCAATGAGAGTGTTGCTGCGGATCTAAAAAAACGATTTGGAGAGCAGCTCACCAGTTTGGAAGACCAGGCCACTATTCCTGCTAAAGCGAAGCCGATCCTCAATCGAGTAGGAACAGCTCCCGGCCTTATTTTTACGGAAGATCAGAAGACGTGGATCATCTTGCCCGGCGTTCCGCAAGAAATGCAAGAGATGTTCCTCAATGACGCTCTTCCGTATCTGTTAAAAATGCATCCTTCCGGCATCCAGAAAAAATCGGTGCAGCTGCATTTTTCTTTGCTATACGAGAGCCTTGTCGATCCCGCATTGCGGATGCTTCAAGAGCAATATCCCCAAGTCGATGTGGGGATTTATCCCGGCTATGGTTCATTGATGGTCTCGCTCCTTTCTTCCCAGCAGCAGCAGCTCGAGCAGTTCCAATCTGGCTTGGAAAAAAAGTTCGGATCCTATCTCTTTCAATCGCCGAATGGAAAAATTGAAGAGGCGATCCATGCTTGGTTCGTTCAAAATAAGAAGACGTTGGCCTTAGCGGAATCGTGCACAGGAGGGCTGATGGCAGCTCATCTGACTGCTCTTTCCGGCGCTTCCGATTATTTTCTCGGATCATTCGTCACCTATTCGAACGCATTAAAAACGAAGATCCTTGACGTTCCCGAGTCCACGCTTCAGCAAACAGGAGCTGTGAGCAAAGAGACTGTTGCAGCGATGCTCGAAGGGGTCTTTAAGCAAAGCGGGGCTGATTTCGGGATCGCTATTTCAGGGATTGCAGGACCGACAGGAGGCTCTCTGCAAAAACCGGTCGGAACAATGTGGGCAGCTATCGGCGAGCGGGGAAAAACGCCCGATATCGGCACCTTCATTGCAAAGGGGAACCGGCAGACCCGCATTCTTTCAACGACCAATAATCTTCTAGGAGCGCTTTATCGAAAAGTCGCTAAAGGGATCCCGGCATTTCCTTTCTTTTCTTCAGGGCTATAGCTTTTAGGCCTCTTTACACGGCTTTTTGGATCTTCTAGTCTAGTAGGCGGCAGCGGCTTTGCCATATCGAATTTTGGCCTCGAGAAATAGCCTTCGCTATTATTAACCCGCGCCTCAAAAAGGTGACAATATGCGACAGCGAGGCAACGGCAAATCGAAGAGGGGCAAACCCTCGTTCTGAAAGAGGAGCACCATTGCCAAAGGGCAAGGGCGACGATGAAGATCGATTTGACAAGGCCACAGCCAGCAGATTGTCACCTTTTTGAGGCGCGGGTTAATAACCCAACTTGTCCCCCTACCTTTTCTCTTGTGTTAGTTGTTCATTATCAATGCCTAGCTTTGTTAATGCCAATTTAAAGGCTATTCTTTTAAAGCTTTCTATATAAGCTGTTTATTGTTTAATTTGTTGATATTATAAATTTATTTAATTATTAATATTATATTTACATTTTTTGTTTAAAATATGTGTAAGAATAAAATGAGAGGCTTAATTATGTCAGCATTTGCTCCGGAATTAAATTGTGCTGCTTTCGCGGTTGGATCTAATATCGATTATTATGGAGGACTGGATGGGAGAGGTCTTCTAGTTAACCCAAAAGGCAGCCAAGCAAGAACAATCATTCACTTGTCGAATTTACTGAGAGCTGGCGGAAGCGATCTCGAAATCAGGGAAGTTTTGAAAGATCTTGGATTCCAAGCAGGAGCTCTCGATAATATTTATCGCAGTTTAGGAAATGGAAACGAAGAAGTTGGAAAGGATCGATTATTAGAGTACATCCGAGATGGAAAAATAACGGTTGAAAGAATTGGATTCTCAAAAGAAAAAGAAAACCAGCCTGTTCAAGCAAAATTCTACATCATCATCGATGAGGAGAAAGATAAAGGAGCGAATAATCAATTCTATATCGGTTTTAGCCGTAGCGGTACCATTCGCGGCATTATCAAAGATGTGCATGGAAAGCGTAGAGTGCTTGAGCTGGCGGAGAAACTTTCCAGCAAGGATACATTCGATGATCATATTCAGAGACGCTGCAGCCGCATTATGAGCCACGAGCCTGGAGTGAAAGCTTGCCAATTGGGAGGATCTAATCTATGGAACCTTGATCTAAGCAAGTTAACAAGATCGGAACGATTTAAATTATATATCAGCATATTTGAAGGGCTTAATGTGATCCATAAGATAGGGGTCCATCAAGATGTCAAGCCAGGCAATATCGTTGTCGATGGTGAAAATTGTGCGATGTTCATTGATTTTGATACCATTAAGGAAAGCAATAAAGAAACGCCGCTGCGTACCGGCACGCTGCAATATTTTTCTCCAGAACGACTTAGAAAGTATTATGATAAGCAAACCATTGTTGCTAGCAAAATGGATGATGTATGGGCTGCAATGCTAACAATTTGCGAGTTGGAAGCAAAACTTCCGGAAAGTGAAAGATTACTATCAGATCAATTCGTTAAAAGGATCAAGGAATATTTTCAGACTCTAAAAGGTCTAGATGACAGCAGCATTAAGAAGAGAATAGAGTACCTGCAGCTATTCAGTAATCTTTTTTATTATTTAAAACCTGATCCTAAGTACCCTTTAGATGCAGTGGTCTATGAAACTGCTCACACAAATCCGCGCGAAAGATATTCAGCAGCTGGAGTTTTAATGCAATTTTCCCAACGAGAGGTGGTTGATTCAAAGGAAAATATAGAGCCGGAAGTTAATCAGCGGAAAAGCTTTTTTTCTCGCTTTTTCGGTTAGCCGGCTAAAATATCCAAAAAAGATCAACGAAAACGATTATTCGGATGGGTTCAAAGTTTTTTCCAGCGCATCGACAAAGAGGAGTATATTGTCAAAGGCGTGTTCCTTGCCCCATTCCGCACAATTTTCCGAAATGCCGTTCATTGCGGCGATCTCATCATAGATCTTATCTTTTTGCGCAGGAGGAAGATCGCTGAACGTGCGAGATACTGCCATCTGGATAGAGGCTGAAAGACGGGCAATAAAGAGAGCTTCTTGATCTCCAGATTTAATCAAAGCGATTTCCTGGGCAATTCCTTCGTTAGAACAATTAATGATGTTCTCCTGCCAGGTCGGATTCATCGAAGTAATGATTTTTTTGATCTCGTTAAGCGGTTTTTGAGTCCCAATAGCGTAAAAGAGTTTTCCTAGATCGGACTCAGGGCTGCATTGTATCAAATGCTTCCAACGGAACTTAAGCGCTTGGAAACTACTACGATTGGATGAGTTCATGTTAAAGATGAAAGGATTGCCTCCAATTAGAGACTGATTGTTGGAGCATTGAAAAAATTCAGTTCCTTCGCGGTCTAAGATCGATGCTGGAAGTGTGAATAAGAAGTTGTTCCAAAAATGGAGTTCTTCTAAAGATGGAAGATTCCCTATTTCAATTGGAAGGGCGCAAAGCTTATTATTATTAAGGTTTAAGGTTGCTAATGCGGGCAAATTGCAAATCGATGGAGGAAGGGTAGAGAGATGGTTGCCTGCAAGTTGTAAAGAATGCAAGTTAGTAAGCGAGCTTATCGAAGCAGGAAGAGATTTTAATTGGTTGTTGTGAAGAAGGGCTTCTTGTAAGGAGTGCAGGTTTCCAAACGCATTTGGAAGACAAGTTAGTTTATTAGAGGTCAAAGAAATTCTTCTCAAGGCGATTAGGTTGCATAATGACTCAGGCAGCATCCTAAGCATGTTATTATCCAGGCATAAGGACTCTAAGTTTGTGAAGAGTCCGATTTCAGGAGGCAGGTATTCCAGATTTGCATTTATCAATTGGATATAAGTAATTTGCTGAACAAACGCCGTGTTATTAGCGGATGCCAACCAGGCTCGGATCGCGTCGTGTCCTTGAGGAGGCGGTGTTAGATCGAAAGCTCCAAGTTCTGTAAAGTCTTCAAGCAACCAGTCGTTCCATAAGGTCTCCAAAGCCTGGTTCTCGCAAAACGTTTGGTATCTGTTTTCAAGCTCATGTAATTGAAGGTGGGGGATCATCCCGGCATCTTGGGGTCCCATGACTGGATGGTATCGAAGAGACATCTGGCTTGAAAACAAATGGAACAGCAGGTCGACAGAGGACTCTAGCTGATCAGGTAATACCTTTTCTTCAACTGTTTCCATGAGTTCTTTGCAAGAGGCTGGTACCTCATCTTTCATCTGGCTCCATACATTGAACTTGATCTTGTTCATTCGTAATAAAGCCTCTTCAGGCACAGGCGTCAAATTAAGAGACGCGGATGCAAGCGCAAGACTTTGTAATGATGGAATAGATGAAATTGACATGAAAACTCCCATTTTTGTAGTAACATTATAGCATTTTTGTTTAATTAATATTAATTTAATTATTTTTTTGTTGTAGATGTTTGCAAAATAAAATTTTGTTTATCAGTTTAGTCATGTTCCAATTTCGTATGTGGTTTAGAACTGGGCCGGTATGGTAAGATTTTTCCACATTTTGATCGATGGCTGCCCAGTAGCTGTCGGAATTGTTAAAATATTATTTTACAGGTCTTGATGAAGGCGCAATACACTCTTCTCGATAGCGGCGACATGCAGAAGCTGGAGCTGTTCGGGCCATTTCGGATTGTCCGCCCGTGTTCTCAGGCCATATGGCGGCCCTTTCTCTCTTCAGAGGAATGGAAAAAAGCAGATGCCCACTTCTCTCGAGAAGGGGGGAACAATTGGAAGTCGAACCGCCAACTCCCTAAGGAATGGACTGCAGAGATCCAAGGGATCCATTTCAAAATTGCACCGACCGACTTCGGCCATCTCGGCGTCTTTCCGGAGCATAGCATGCTGTGGAAAGAGATGACCGACTTGATCCAAGCGCAAAAAAGCCCGCCTAATGTCTTGAACTTGTTTGCTTATTCGGGCGGAGCGACGCTTGCCGCTGCCAAGGCAGGAGCGAAAGTCTGCCATCTCGATGCATCCAAAGGGATGGTCAGCTGGGCCAGAGAAAATGCTCAGCTCAATCAATTGCAAGGTGCTCCCATTCGCTGGATCGTCGACGATGTGATCAAGTTCTTAAAACGGGAAAGCCGCAGAGGGGTCCGTTACGACGGGATTATTCTCGATCCCCCCAGTTTTGGAAGAGGCGCTCAAGGAGAAGTGTTTAAAATCGAGCGGGACGTGCACGAGATTTTGAAGCTCTGCAGCGAGGTGTTAAGCGAAAGTCCGCTGTTTGTCTTCTTTACGACCCACACCCCTGGGATGACCCCTTTAGTGATGCGCTATCTTCTCAGTCAGATGATGGATGGAAAAAAAGGAAAAATTTCTTCGGGCGAGATGATCATTCCAGCAGAAAATGGATGCGACCTCCCTTCAGGCAGTTATGCGAGATGGACACATGGATAATCAGATCACCAGTTTGCAAAATCCTAAAATCAAGAATGCATTGAAGCTCAACGATCGGCGCGAGCGGAATGAGACGGGATTATTTTTGATCGAAGGTTACCGGGAGCTCAAGCGCGCAGCCGACGGGGGCGTCAAGGTCCAGTCCCTTTTTATTTGCCCCGAATTCTTTTTAGGCGAGAACGAAGATGGGCTGATCCAGCAGATCAAAAAGAACGGAGCAGAGATATTCGTTTGCGTCTCCCATGTCTTTGAAAAGCTTTCCTACCGCGATAGGCCGGACGGGCTGATCGGGATCGGCGTCCAAATGAAAATGGGATTGTCGGAACTTACGCAGGCGCTTGCAAATAAGAACAATCCTTTCTTAATCGTTGCCGAAGCGATTGAAAAGCCGGGCAATCTTGGGACGATCCTCCGTTCTGCCGATGCAGCTGGCGCTGATGGCGTCATCGTCTGCGACCGCTGCACAGACATTTATAATCCGAATGTGGTCCGTGCAAGCGTCGGAACGCTCTTTACGCTGCCGGTTGTCGAAGCGCAAAGTTGTGAAATATTGGCATGGTTGAACGAAAGAGGCGTGCGCGTTGTCGCCGCCACACCATCGGCATCGGAAGAGTTTACGCAAACAGATCTCAAGGGGCCGGTTGCGATCGCCGTGGGAACAGAACAGCTCGGACTTTCCAAGCAGTGGATGGATGCGGCTGACATCCGTGTGCGGATACCCATGCACGGCATTGCCGATTCGTTGAATGTCGCGACAGCGACAACATTGCTGCTCTATGAAGTGGTGCGCCAGAGGTCTCATGGAAATCATCTACGTTGACAACCATCTTCTCATTGTCAATAAGCGGGGCGGCATTCCGACGCAAGAAAGTCCAGGCTGTCCAGAAAATGTGACTGATTGGGCGAAGAACTGGATCAAGCGCAAGTATGACAAACCGGGAAAAGTCTTTTTGGAGCCGATCCACCGTCTTGATAAACCGGTCAGCGGAATGGTCCTTTTTGCACGGACGAGCAAAGCGCTGAGCCGCTTGCAAGAGATGATGCGAGAGAGAAAAATCGCTAAATGGTATTACGCGCTCGTCGAACATGCTCCATCTCAATCAGAAGGTGTTCTAGAACACCACCTCGTGCATGACGAGCACCGTGCGCGGATCGTCACAGCATCTCATCCAGAAGGTAAGAAAGCGGTTCTCTCTTATCGTGTTAAACAAGAATCCCGATTAGGCTTTTTGCTGGAAATAGAACTGCATACAGGACGATACCATCAGATCCGTGCGCAGCTCGCGCATATTCGATCTCCGATTTTAGGAGACCAAAAGTATGGTTCTTCTACGACTTGGAGCAAAGATTGCATTGCTCTGCACCACGGAAAGCTTTCCTTTGCCCATCCAGTCACAAAAGAAGAGCTGGCATTTACTGCCCCATTTCCTTCTTCTTTCTCATCCATTTCAACGTGATCAGCAGGCCGATCAAGGCGATCATGGCCGCAGCTAGATTGATCAGATAAAATCCAGAGATCGACGCATTCCGCAAACTTTCCTGAATGATGGCCGCAACATCGGGAGGGACCTCCTGAAGTGCGTTAAGCGCTTTCGGATTATGGGAAAGAAGGCCGTCAAAGCGGGCAGGATCGAAATTTTCATGCGAGCTCTGTTCCTTAACGAATTGTGTGAAGCGCCAATTGGTCCATTGCATGTTCGCTGTTCCGAAAACAGCCAGTCCCAATGTAGCGCTGAATTGGCGCGACAAGGTCAGCAGACCCGATGTGATCGCTCTTTTTTCTGCAGGCACGGCGTTAAGGCAGGCGACAGAGCTGGAAGTGAAGACAAAGGGAACGCCAATGCCAAAACAGAGCAAAGAGGGCAAAAGACCATGGATGGAAGAATCTTTTGCAATGAACACAAACCAAATCAGTGAAAAACAAAGGAGGGTAAAACCGATCGCAACAGGGATCTTGGGACCAAATCTGTCGACGCAGATCCCAGCGAGCGGCGCTGCAATTAGCAAAGGAGCGCAGGAGATAAAGGTCAGGTTGCCGGCCTCAGAGGGTGTAAAGTGGGAAATGGTTTGAAAGAAGATGGTCCAAAATACAGTGATCATGAGAATAAATTGAGTGAGCGAAACGGCTGTCAAGCTGGGCACGATCATCGGAATTTTGAACAAGTTGAAATCAATAAGCGGAGATTCTTTTGAACGTTCAATCTGGATTAAGAAGTAAAGAAAGACGATTCCGATTCCCAGCAACGATAAAGTCAGGGGAGAAGTCCATCCCCATTGCTGGGCTTGCATGATCGCGATGACGATCGCTGAGATTCCGGCCAAGCTTGTAAAAAAACCAATGAAATCGAAGCGGCTTTTGTTGTTTGGAAAAGGGGGAACGGTGAACTGTGTCAATACTACGCCGATTGCTGCAATGGGGAGGTTGATCCAAAAGACATAGCGCCAGGTAGCATACTCTGTGAAGTAGCCTCCGATCAGAGGGCCTAATGCAAGAAAGATCGAACCGATGCTCACAAAGATGCCGATGGCCTTGCCCCTTTCCTCGATTGGGAAGCTTTGAGAGATAATAGCCTGTGTTGCGGGAACCATCAGAGCTCCGCTAGCGCCTTGAAGGACGCGGCTGAAAATGAGCCAATTTTCTGTATAGCCGAAGCCGCACATGGCAGAAGATAGGGCAAATAGGCAAATACCAAGTGAAAAAATCCTCTTAAGGCCGAACATCTGAGCGATCCGCCCTCCGGCGAGCACAAGCACGGTCAGCGTCAGCGTGTAGGCATTGATGATCCATTGCAGTCCAAGCTCGGAAAAATGGAGCTGGCGGCTCATTGTGGGCAAGGCGACAGGAAGGACCGTGATATCAATAAAGACCATCGAGACAGAGGCAGACATCGCTGCTAAAATCCACCATTTCCTCTTTTCTTCCGGAATCGTTCGCCAGAGCATCTTTTCCCTTGAGTTAATCGCCTAAAATCTGAAAAATCGTCGTCCTTTTTGACGGAGCTAAATGACCTATGAGTTCAGCCATTTTACCTGTGCGCTATGGCCTAACGGATGGAAAAACATGTGTTCCTATTCCTCTTTCTGAAAACTGGAAATCTGAGAAAGTTGATTCCATGTTTCATCGCTTAGGAGAGTTGTCGTGTGTTGAAGACCAGATCGTTGTCCGTGCATTCAACCTAAGCGATCAAAAGGAGATCGAAGCTCTAGCGACAAGTTTCCCTCCGTCCAAAGAAACATTTACTATTGTTAAGCATTCCCAATGTTATGTCAACCGATTGATACAAGATTATTATGTCCTTAAATGCTCCGTATCCGTTTTTTCTTCGGAACGGTTGAAGCTGTTAAGAGATCGGATTGATCAAAGGTTCTTTTTCCCAGCGGCGATTAAAAATGAAGCGCTTAGCTTTTTCGCACCTGATATGATGCATGTTGAATTCACTCATGAAATGACAGAATCGGTTATCCAAAATTGGGCAGAGCAATTAGGGATGGTCTATTATCCCCATAGGCATTCAGCAGCTCTTTACAAGTCTGCAGTCGTCCACCTTTCAAGCGCGCATAGTCTTGTGAGCGCATTTGAAGGAGTCCATTCCCTTCCAGAGATCGCTTCAGTGCGGCTCCACGAGCTTCCCGATCCTGAATACCCATTATATACTGCTTCCACCTCAAAGTCCTTGTTCCCTTTGGCGTTTGGTATCCACGGGGACGGTCCTTGTGCCAAGGCCCTTTAAAGCCTCTTGCATCGAACGT
>JAFEGF010000085.1 GCA_018240225.1 Verrucomicrobiota bacterium | reverse complement strand
GATAGATATTGGCCGTAGTAGAGTCCGGCGCTGATGAAGCTGACCTCGCCGCAGTACCCGGCATTGGCATCCCATTGGTATCGGGCTGGAATCGGATTTTTCTGCGTTTCAGCAGCTGTATAAGTCGGTGCAGGCTTGACACAAATACAGCCTAAAAGAGGCTCTCCGCTGATCAACAGCGCATTCAAAGTTAGAAAACAGAGTAATTTGTTCATCCATTCTATCAGCGCATAAGCCTAGTCTTTTGCGCTGCTCCTTCTTTTAAGATTGAAAACAAAATAAGCTTGAAAGAAAATTTTTGTCCATTAAGTACGTCATTTGAAGTCGTTGTGTTGTCTATGGTCTATCAAAAAAAATCCATGAAATGAAGAGCAACTTTCTCATGGTGTCGGTGCAGGCTCCAATTTTCATAGATAAAATCTTCGTGAAAGTTTATTATGAAATTTATTTAGATTATTTATTAACAAGCATGAAAAGAATCGTTCATTATTTTAATAATTTGAAAATCTTTCTTATTGGAATGGTTGTGGCTGTCCATGCGGCTCTTGCATATCAACTTGGAGGAAAAGGCTGGCCAGTCGCTGATCCAGTCAACACTAATGGTTTTTTGCCTTTTTTGACATGGCAAGCGACTTATTTTATGGGATTATTTTTTCTAATCTCAGGCTATTTTTTACCTGACTCATGCAAAAAAGGGAATGCCTGGCCTATTTTTACAAAGAAACTCATTCGGTTGGGAATTCCAACTCTTTTGACTGTTTTTGTCCTATTGCCTCCTACATTGTATCTAACTCTTCCTCTCATAGGAAGACAAGATGAGATTCCTTCTTTCTGGTCTTTCTATGCAGATGGGTTCTTATCTAAAGCTTATTTTACTTTTGGGCATACTTGGTTCATTGTCCAACTCCTGCTCTATTCAACGATCTACATTTTTTTAAGACCTGCGCTAGAACGCTTTTTTAAAACAAAGCTGAAAATCACGCATACAACTATCTTATTTTATACTCTTTTTCTCTTTGGAACGACTTGGATTGTGAACTTAAGTTATCCTCAAGATGCGTGGCGCCTATATCATTTATTCGAGCCTTACCATCTTCCCCAATACATTTCCCTTTTTTTCCTGGGAATTTTTGCTAAGAAAAATCAATTGCTGGACGCTCTTGAAAATCGAGTGGGATATGTTTGGCTTGCAATTGGAATACTCGGAGTATTGTACATGAGCATGCATCAGTGTACTGGAATGCTGTATGATTCACCGACGTTTAATGCCCTCTGGTCTTCTTTTATGTGCAGCGCTTGGTGTGTAGGATTGCTGACATTATTTCGAGGTCATGTAAATGGATGCAGCCCTCTACAGGAATGGCTAGCTAGAAATACTTATGGTGTTTATCTGTTGCATGTTTCGGTCATTGTGTTTCTTCATTATATCCTCTTTCCTTATGCTTGGAATGCTTGGGTAAAATTCTCCATTGTGTTCGTAATCGGTTATGTCCTATCCAATGGGATCTGTGGGTTATTGCGAATGACGCCTTATCTTAGAAAAATCATCTAAGGCGCTTCTATACTACTGACAGTTGAAAGTTAGAGAGTTTGCAAAACAAAATATCCTTTTCTTTTGAAGCAGAATCCTTCGTTTATGCTTATTCAAGGTGGGAGCAAAGGAGTTTCATTATATCTGCCCCATATCTGAGGTGTTGGCTCTGCCAAATTCCCGATTTTCTTCTCAAGGTGGTTTTGCACCTGCCTCTACAGGAAAAATTTAAATTCGACTTTTGCTGGTTGATCGGGTAAAATGTGTCCATGAAATGGATCCATCAGTATCAACTTTTTCTTTTTGATTTCGACGGGCTTCTCGTCGACACAGAGAACCTGCATTTGCAGGCTTACAAGGATGTGTGCCGGTCCAGAGGGTTCAATCTGGATTGGGACTTCGAGCAATTTTGCCGTATCGCCCATGCGAAAGCATCGGGCACACGCGATGCGCTCTATGAGATGTTCCCAGGCTTAGCTGTTCAGGAGCCGCGATGGGAAATCCTGTATCAGGAAAAAAAAGATGCCTATGAGAATTTGCTGAGGTCTGGGAACCTTCAGCTGATGCCGGGCGCTGAAGAATTGATCGCAGCTTTGCATGCGGCCAATATCAAACGGTGCGTCGTCACAAACTCTCCTCTTAAACAGATCGAGATCATCCGAGAAGCTTTGCCGGTTTTACAGACAATTCCGTTGTGGCTGACTCGAGAAAGCTACCAAAATCCAAAACCTGCTCCAGATGGCTATCTCAAAGCGATCGAAATGATCGGTCAAAAAGGAGATAGGGTCATCGGTTTTGAGGACTCGTTGAAAGGGCTGCAGTCGTTATATGCGGCAGGAGCTGATGGAGTGCTCATTTGCCCAAAAGCAGCCTCTCATGTCTCTGAATGCGCTAAGCTGAATGCGGTGCATTTCGAATCGCTTTCAAGCGTTGAACTTGGATAATTGACTTTAATCAGAAATAGTCCATGCGGAGGCGCTGTCCTTCCCGCTTTTCTTCTGTCTTTTGCCGCAAAAATTTCAGGAAGAGACTTAAGAGGTATTTTTCCGTAGCTGATATCAAGCAAGGTGCCAACGAGGTTGCGCACCATTTTATACAAGAAGCCATTCCCTTCAAATTCCAACCGGATCCCTTTCGGAATAGGAACGATCTGTAAGCGATGGATTGTCCGCACAGGATTTTTAGCGGCGGAGCCGCTGTGCGCTTCATGGGAAAATGAAGTGAAGTCGTGCGTGCCGACGCATTGGGCTGCAGCTTTTTCCAATAGGGAAAGATCGACCCAATGGGGAACGTGATAGCGGTATTGCTTGAAAAACGGATCGAGGATCGGATCAAGATGCAGATAATAGTGGTAGATCTTCCCTGTTGCGCTGTAGCGTGCATGGAAATCGGCCGGCGCTTCTTCGATCGAGCAGATCCGGATGTCATGGGGCAGTAGGCCATTGAGCGAACCTTGCAGTTTGTAGAGGTCGAGGGGATGCTCATGGGTAAAATGGGCGGTTTGTCCATAGGCGTGGACGCCTGCGTCTGTCCTTCCAGAGCCCTGGATCGGCGTCGGAGCGCGCAGCGCTGTGGAGAGGGCTTTTTCGATCAGCTCTTGGATAGAGGTTCCATTGGATTGGACCTGCCAGCCGCTATAATGGGTCCCGTCATAGGCGATTAGCAGCTTGTATGTATTTTTCATAAAGGAAAGCGGGTGTGCAGGGCCACTTGCCAATCTTCTGGGGTCGTGATCTTAAAATTTTGATAAGAATCTTTAACCAATTTGACGGGATGGCCAGTGAGCTCGACCAAAGAAGCATCGTCGGTGACATCTAGATTGTACTCGAGGGCAATGTCAAATCCTTTTTTTAAAAGGGCGGGTGTTGCAACTTGAGGCGTATGCATCTCCCAAAGCTTCGAGCGGTCTAAAGTGCGTTGGATGAATTGGTTTGGATCGGTTTCTTTAATGGTGTTTTTAGCAGGGACAGCTAATGCTGCTGCCCCATAACGCCTTGCTTCTTCGAGGAGTTGCTCGAGGCTGTCCTTAGATAGGAAAGGACGGGCGCTGTCATGGACGCAGACGAGATCGGGTTGGGAAGAAATGGTAAGGAATCCATTGTAGACGGAGTCTTGACGGCGGTTTCCGGGTAAGGCAAAACGGACCTCGGGAAGAGTGAAACGGGGAAAAAGGGAGTGGAACTGAGGTTCGCACACAACAATAATTTCAATGACGTGAGGGCAGGAGCTAAATTGCTCAAAGCTATGGAGCGCAACGGGTTTTCCCTGCAAGTTAAGAAATTGTTTGGGTGTTTGCGACTGCATCCGGCTGCCTTGGCCGCCAGCCAGCAAGATCACTGATACTTTATATGGAGAGGATTTCATAAGCGTAGAGGATAATCGAAAGGGAGGCAGAATGCAACCGTGGGAGTGCATTCTGCCGACAAAAGTTACGAGAGATGCTTGCTAACGAGTTTTGTCATTTCAAACATGTTAACAGATTTTTTAGCTCCGAAGACTTTAGCTAGCTTGTCATCAGGATTGATGTTGCGCTTGTTCTTCGCATCTTGGCATTTGTTGGATTTGATATAAGCCCAGAGTTTTTTAGTCACTTCTGTACGCGGCATTGGCCCCTTTCCGACAACAGCGGAGAGATCGTCGCTGATCTGCATCGGTTGCATAAACTTTGATTTCTTATCTTTTGCCATTTGCTTTCTCCTTTAAAAATACTGCGTTTGGCCTATCCTCACATAGTTTTCATTGGATAGACGTTTCGAGGGTTGATACGAGTTATTTCCTCGAAGGACAAGTTGTAGCTCTCCTGGGAATTAATAGTCAAAAAAAATCGTTGCAGCTTATTTTTTCTGCGGTAGGATTTTCCAAGAAGAAGTGAGTTTAAGTTGTTGATTATCAATATTTTTATGTTTTGTCCTTTAAAAAGGGTATTTTTTTCAATTGCGCCGTTGCAGTTCCCGAGGTAGTATTTGGAATCTTTGTGAAATTCAGCGAACTTCGCCTCAAACTCGAAATGAATGATGACTAGATTATCTGAATTAGCTGCTGTGCTGCGAACCACTTCCAATCCGCTTGAAAAGCTGGATCTGCTCAACCGCGATCCTTCCGTTGTTTCTTTTATGGAGCGGCCAAGCGCTCTCCGCACATTTTTAGCGGGACTTTCCATTGAATGCGAAGTTGTGATCAAATCTCTGATTGCCTTAGGGCAGGCAGAGAGGCTTTTGCCCAATGAAGAGAGTGAAATTGGCATTGCTGATCAGCTTAGGACCCTCATTGAAGCATTGATGCCTGTCGAGAAGTTTTATCGGGAGATCGGCGGATTGGTCGGATATCATGCGCTGATGCTTCACCATCTTCAAAAAAAGGAGCCGGATGAGGAAGTGGCAAGGGCTGTCTACCATCGGCCCCAAGGGATCGATCTATTTGATGCTTCGAAAGAAGTTCGCGAGTTTGTTCTTGCCGGGATTTCATTATTGTCTTCCATTGCTGAAATTTATCCTGTCGGCGGGGCGGCTGACAGGCTGCGGCTCCACGATCCGCAGACCAAAGTTCCCCTCCCTGCCGCCAAGTTGCAGTTTTGCGGTAAAACCCTCCTTGAGTGGATGGTGCATGATCTGCAAGCGCGCGAGTACCTCTATTATAAGCTCTTTAAAGAGCAGGTCACCGTGCCGATCGCCATGATGACTTCTCAGGAAAAGGACAATCACGCTCAAATATTGTCTCTTTGCAATGAGAAGAAGTGGTTTGGAAGGCCTGCAAGCAGTTTTGCCTTTTTTTGCCAGCCTGCGGTCCCTACTATGGACAAAGAGGGAAATTGGTGTTTGCTAAAGCCTATGAAGCCGCTGATGAAGCCTGGCGGACATGGCGTGATTTGGAAATTGGCAAAGGACCAAGGTATCTTCGATTGGTTGTCTGAGTTAAATAAGAAGAAGGTAATTGTCCGGCAGATCAACAATCCCGTTGCAGGTTGCGATTACGGTCTTTTGGCATTTACGGGAGTCGGTTGCAAGCTTGACAAGCAATTTGGTTTTGCATCGTGCTTAAGACAGGTGAAAGCAGCGGAAGGGGTCAATGTTCTGATTGAAAAAAACGCCGACAGCCATGTCGAATACTGTTTGACGAACATCGAGTATTGCGATTTTGAGAAATTCGGGATTGAAGATGTGCCGGTAGGTCCTAAGAGCTGTTATTCTCAGTATCCTTCCAATACCAATATCTTGTTCGCAGACATAGCGCGCATTTGCAATGCAGTCTCCGAATGTCCGATCCCAGGAATGATCGTTAACTTGAAGAAAATGACATTTCTAGACGAACAAGGAGAAACACGCCAAGAGGAGTTGGCCCGATTAGAGTCGACGATGCAGAATATTGCCGATTCTTTTGTATATCGGTTCTCTTTAGAAGAAAAAGGAAATGATTTGCCTGAGCTGGACACTTTTCTGACTTATAACCACCGGCACAAAACAATCTCTACCGTCAAGAAAGAGTATGCAGAAGGAGGCTCTCTTTTAGAAACTCCCGAAGGATGTTATTGGGACCTTTATCAGAATGCCCATGAGCTTTTGGAAAAGCATTGCCGATTTTCCCTGCCTGAGTTCGTTGATCAGACGAGTTATCTGCTCTCAGGGCCGGCATTCGACTTTTCCTACCATCCTTCATTAGGGCCTATCTATTCGATCATTGCGCAAAAACTGCGCAAGGGAAAAATCGCACGCGGCAGCCAGCTGCATTTGGAAATCGCTGAGATCGATTGCGAAAACTTAAGCTTGCGCGGACGCTTGAGCATTATGGCAAGCAATCCGATGGGGCATCTGAACGAGGACGGGAAGCTGCATTATTCTGATCGGAGCGGCAGGTGCAAGCTTCTCAATGTTTCGGTCATCAATGATGGGGGATTGCTGCCATCTGCCACGTCATGCTGGAAGCGGGAAGGTAAAGCCGCAGCGGGCTGCGAGATTTTTTTACACGGCGATAGCGAGTTTGAAGCCTGCAATGTAACGCTATCAGGAGATTTCCGCTTCGAAGTCGAAGATGGATTTCGGGTCATTGCCATAGAAGAAAATGGAAAGATCGAGTTGAAAAAAGAAAAGCTTGGCGATAGCCGTTGGCATTGGGTCTACCAGCTAAATGACCAACATGAAATTTGTTTGAAATGAGAACAGAGAGGGGAAATAAAAAAGCAGTGGATTGATGTCCACTGCTTTCGAAGGAAAAATTCCTTACACGCGAGTAGCTGTATTAGCTGGCGCAGATGTCTGCGTAGCAGGAGCTGGTGTAGCTTTGCTGCAGAAAACTGAGCTAATGATCGCATATCCCGCTGCGCCAATTGCTGCAGCAATTGCTGCTACGAGGATTGTGCCACGGTTTTCGCTGACAAAATCTTTGAGTTTGTCGAAATGTGGTTTTGCATATTCAGCGGCTTTTTGTGCATAGTCTGCAACTGTTGAGCCGATTGTTTGCACTGTTTTTGATCCCCATTCAACAGCGCTGGATAGAGTATCGCTGATTGTTTGGTATATTGTAGAGCATGTTCCTGCTTCTTGAGCTGTTACTGCTGCTGGAACAGCTGCTGCTGCTGCTGCTGTGACTGACATATTGACCTCCTGATAGAGTGTTATTTCTCAAGGGGAAAACCCTGCTTGAAAACTGCGGTTTATTATACCTTTGGCCTGATTTATGTAAAGACCTGGTTAAGTTTTCGTAAATTTCAGCAAATTTATCGCTGCAGATTTTGCCTATGAGCAAAAGAGGATATATATATGGGGAAATGCACGTGACTTTTTTAGGAATTTATCGGATAATCTGTGGGTAAGCTGCAGTGGCTCCAAAAAATGAACAACCTTGAAAAATGGATGTCAAAAATGATCAACGAACAAGTGCAAGACCAAATCAAAAGCATCGATAATCGCCTCCTTCATATGTGGAGGTATCTTTGACTTAGGTACAAAAGCACAAAAAGTAGCCGAACTTGAAAAGAGGATGGAAGAGAGCGACTTTTGGGACGATAACACGGCAGCGCAGAAAGTGATCAGCGAGGCTAACGAACTCAAAGCGTGGACCATTCCTTATCAAGAGCTGAAGCAACGGTTCGACAATGTGAAGGATCTTTTGCCTGAAGTCGCCGAATCAGGCGATGCCGCGTTTTTTGATGAGCTGATCAGCGAGTTGAAAGAAGTCGATCGGGTTCTTTCTGAAATGGAAGTCCGCAAGATGTTATCTGGAGAGCTCGATGGAAAGAACTGTTTTTTAAGCATCAATGCGGGAGCTGGCGGAACAGAAGCGTGCGATTGGGCCCTGATGCTTTCAAGGATGTATCAACGCTGGGCTTCAAGGCGCGGATGGAAGATCGACGTCCTCGATACGGTCGATGGAGACGTTGCCGGCATCAAGAGCATCACATTCAAGATCACAGGAGCTTTCGCCTATGGGTATTGCAAAGCGGAAAGAGGGGTGCATCGGCTAGTCAGGATCTCTCCTTTTGACAGCAACGCCCGACGGCACACCAGCTTCGCTTCCGTCGACATCACTCCGGAAATCGATGACGACATCCAAATCGAGATCAGACCGGAACATGTCCGCGTCGATACCTACCGCGCTTCCGGTGCGGGCGGACAGCATGTCAATAAAACAGATTCCGCTGTTCGGATGACCCACATCCCATCGGGGATTATTGTCTCTTGCCAAAGCGAGCGAAGCCAGATCCAAAACCGGGAAACGTGCATGAAGCTTTTGCGAGCGAAATTGTACGAGATCGAAATGATGGAACGGGAAAGTAAAGTCAAAGAGATAGCTGGCGAGAAAAAAGAGATTGCATGGGGATCGCAAATCCGCAATTATGTGTTTCAACCCTATACACTTGTCAAAGATACGCGCACGAAGTTCGAAGTTGGAAATATCCACGCTGTAATGGACGGTGATATCGATGACTTTGTGAACGCCTACTTGAAAGAATTTGGATAAGGAGGATTAATGAGTCAAAAAGATGAAGCGGACATCCGCTACACCTATTTAACGGATGCTCCTTACTTGAAGGATTGGCTGCAGATGGAAGAGGTGCAGCGCTGGTTTCCTACTTCCCAGGAAAAAGAGATCGAAGATGCGGCGCAATGCTGGGTTGGTTTTTCGCGGTATAATTCCAGTTTGACAGCCACAATTGACAATGTGCCTTGCGGGATGGGAACGCTGTTCTTGATGCCCTATAAAAAAGTTGCCCACCATTGTTTGTTCAAGCTGGTCGTCGAGCCTAAGCATCAGAGAAGGGGAATTGGACGCGCCTTGTTAAAAAACTTAAAGCACTTGGCAAAGAACTATTTCCGGCTAGAACTGATGCATATCGAAGTTTTTGAAGGGAATCCCTTCATTCATTTGCTGAAGGAATTCGACTTCCAAGAATTCGCCCGCCAAGAAAAATTCGTGAAAGACAAAGATAGGTATCTATCTAGAATTTTGTACCAAAGTTATCTTTAAGAGGTTTAATGACGCAGCCAGAGCTTAGCATTCGTTTGACGCGTCTAGAAGACGCCCCTCCACTAATGCAGTGGTTGATGGACCCTAAAATTCTATCCTGGTTTCCGATGATCGACGCGCGCGAGGTCGAGGATGCTGTAAGGATCTGGATCGGCTACTCTCGTATTGAAGCAGCATTGACAGCGGAATGGAATGGGGAGCCTTGCGGCATGGCTAACCTCTATATCCAGCCCTATAAAAAGCTGATGCATACCTGCCTTTTCTCCATTATTGTGAAAGAGAACATGCGGGGCAAGGGGATTGGCAGCGCATTGCTCAAACAGCTGATGAAGCATGCGAAGGAAAAGTTCAAGATCGAGATCTTGCATTTGGAAGTCTACGACGGCAATCCTGCACGAAGACTTTATGAGAGGCACGGATTTAAACCATTTGGAAAGCAAGTCCATTTCATTAAAGAAAATGGAAAGTACCTCGGAAAGACTATGATGCAAATGCAGTTATGATCTTCAAATGGCTTCTCGGAAAGCGAAAAAAAGCGCGTTTCTCCACGCCTTCAAAAAAAACGGTTAAACGGATAGCTCGGAAGGTTGTTCATGGAGAGCATTACAACCTTCAAGAAATTTACGACCAGGTCAATGCCCTTTATTTTGAAGGTCGGGTCGATGTCCAGATCACCTGGTTTGGAAGCCAAAAGCGAGCGGCCCGGCGCCGAAGGACCTTGGGACTTTACGACTTCAACAGCAAGCTCATTAAAATCCACCGGTTGCTTGACCAGCCACATTTTCCTTCTTACTTTATCTCTTATGTGGTGTATCATGAAATGCTTCATCACCTCTTTCCTCCTTATCCGCCGAAAAGGGGGAGAAGGAAAATCCATCATGCTGACTTTAAGCGGCATGAAAAAAAATTCGCAGAATACTCCCTAGCTAAGGAATGGGAGAAGGAAAATCATCAGATTTTTTTTTCAAAAAAAGGTGGTCGGAG
>JAFEGF010000084.1 GCA_018240225.1 Verrucomicrobiota bacterium | reverse complement strand
TTGGAGTTCTTGACCGCTTGCAAGGTCCCAGATTTTAATCGTTCCATCATCTGATGCAGAAATGGGTATCCCATCTTTTACACTTAAGCAATTGACTGGGCCTTGATGCCCAGCCAAGCTCTGAATCTCTTTGCCGTTTGCAAGATCCCAGATTTTAATCGTCCTATCAGCTGAACTAGAAAGGAGCAACCCATCTTTTATATTTAAGCAATTGATCTGGTCTTGATGGCCAGCCAAGCTCTGGATCTCTTTGCCGCTTGCCAGGTCCCAGATTTTAATCGTTTTATCACTTGATCCAGAAATGAGCATCCCATCTTGCATCTTTAAACACGTGATCCAGCCTTGATGGCCAGCCAAGCTCTGGATCTCTTTGCCGTTTGCAAGATCCCAGATTTTGATCGTGTGATCAGCTGACCCAGAAATAAGCATCTCATCTTGTAGCTTTAAACAAGTGATCCAGTCTTGATGGCCAGCCAAGCTCTGGATCTCTTTGCCGCTAGCCAGGTCCCAGATTTTAATCGTTCTATCACCCGATCCAGAAATAAGCATCCGATCTTGTTCCTCTAGGCTGCTGATCCAGTCTTGATGGCCAACCAAGCTCTGGATCTCTTTGCCGCTTGCCAGGTCCCAGATTTTAATCGTTCCGTCACCTGATCCAGAAATGAGCATTCCATCTTTTACTTTTAAGCAATCGACAGGAGCTTGATGACCAGCTAAAGTTTGTGTTTGATATGTTCCTTTCCTCATACTATGGTCTATAGCTTTTAAGTTTTGATAAAGATTCATTAGCGTCAGATCTGCTGTAATCATTTGAAAAGAGGAGGGGAAATGAGACTGTAAAAGTATGTGCCAGCCAAGAAAATTGCTGTTAAAGAGGACCTGAAAAAAATGTTGGCTTACCAATGACAGATTACGAACGTCGATCAACGTGTTGATGTGTTTAGTGAACTCATAAAGGACGTCCTCAGGCAATGAGTTAATTATTGCTGCTGCGTTTGGCTGGTTATTGCTTACTTGTGGAATTGCCATAAAACCCCTTTTTTTTATCTCGTTTAGTTGTAAAACAATAAATTTATCAATTATTTGATTAACTTTCAATAATTAATTTAAATATAAATAATTATTTGATGTTTAAAATAAAAAGTGTCGTTAAGAAGTTCAATTCGATTAGATATTGATAATCAATAGTTTAAGAGATGTTAGATTTTTAATTGTATAAATTTTATTTTGAATAATGGAATGCTCTCGCTATTGATTAAACTTTAGCTTCGTTGATCAGCGGCCTGCCTTCCACAAAGGCTGCAATGTTGTCGAGTGTGGTCAGTGCGATCTGCCTTTGCTCTGCTGCCAAAAGAAACCATCCCTGCATTGCAAGAGCACACCTTCTTCTGGGTGCAGAATATGAAGGGAAGGCCCGGCGGTTGGCCTTATGTGCCTCTCAGTCGGAAGATAATGATGCCGCTCTTTTAAAGTGTTGCCGAGTTGTTATTCTGATTCCTCCTGTTGGTCATTTTACTGGAAGAGGTAAAATCCCAGATTTTGATAGAACCATCAGATGAGCCAGAAATGAGCAACCCATTATTTACAGTTAAGCTATAGACGTCGCTTTGATGGCTGATAAAGCTTTGGAGCTCTTTGCCTGTTTCAAGGTCCCAGAGTTTGATTGTGCCATCAGATGAACCGGAAAAGAACATTCCATCTACAGCTGCTAAGCAATAAACAGAGGATTGATGGCCATCTATTTTGTGCAGCTCTTGATTGGTTTCAAGGTCCCAAATTTTGATCGTGCCGTCATCTGAACCAATAATCAATTTCCCCCCTTTTTTTTCTATGCAATTGATATGGCCTCGATGGGTGAGCACGCTCTGAAGCTCCTGCCCGGTTTCAATACTCCAAATTTTGACGGTATGGTCGCTTGAACTGGACAAGATTAGCTGATCTTTTACTTCCAGGCAGTTGATTTGGCCTTGATGGCCAGTCAAGCTATGGAGCTCTTGCCCGGTTGCAATGCACCAGATTTTGATTGTTTTATCAAACGAACCGGAAAAGAGCATCCCATTTGTGACTTCTAAGCAGTTGATAAGTCCTTCATGGCCGGTTATTCTTTGAAGTTCTTGATTGTTTGCAAAGTTCCAGATCGTGATCGTTTGATCCCATAAACCCATAATCATCATCCCATCTTTTATCTGTAGGTTAGTGAGAGAGGCATGAGGGCTGTTTATGCTTTGGATCTCAACACCCGTTTTAATATCCCATATTTTGACAGTTCCATCAGCTGAACCAGAAACAAGCTTATCATCGGTTGCTTCTAGGCAAAGGACCGAATCTTGATGGCCGGTCAACGTAAGTGTTTGGTATGTTCCCGTTCTCATATTGCTGTCGATAGCCTTTAATTTTTGGTATAGGCCCATTGATGTTAGATGAGGTGCAGCAAATTGAAAAGAGGAGGGAAAATGATGCATTAAAAGTGTTTGCCATATTGGAAACTTGCTATTAAAGATGACCATAAAAAAATGGCGGTTCAATAGTGACAGGCTATGGATGTCGGTCAACTTGTTGATGTGTTTTGTGAACTCATAGATGACTTCATCAGGAAAATATTGAGCAAGTTCAGCTGTGTTTGTCTGGGTGTTATTTATTTTGGATACTGACATAAAGCGTGTTCGTTGTTTTTTGTTTGAATTTGCAGAAAAATAATTCAAGGTTTAATCGATGATTTTAAGATCAATTTGTAGGCGGCAGCTTGCAGGAGAAGTAATATAATCGATGTTCCCTTTTTTAACAGCATTTTAGCTTCGTTCGGCATGCTTTGAAAACGTGGTAAAATCCCAAATTTTGATCGTTTTGTCCTCTGAACTAGAAAAAAGCATCCCATCCTTTATCCGAAGGACGCGATTCATCTCAGCCCTAAAGGACTGAGTTTTCTCTCGTCCTTCGGATAAAGTTTATTTTGAATTATGGAATGCCTTCGTTATTGGCTAAGCTTTCACTTCGTTGATCAACGGCCGGCCTTCCACAAAGGCTGCGATGTTGTCGAGTGTGGTCTGTGCGATCTGCTCCAAGGCTTCTTTTGTGAAAAAACCTTGGTGAGGAGTGATGATGACGTTCGGCATGGAGAGCAGCGTCATGAGCTGTTCGTCGAGGATCTTTTTTTCTGCCCAGTTTTCGAAGAAGTAGGGCGTTTCGTTTTCGTACACATCAAGCCCGGCAAAGGCGACCTTCCCGCACTTTAACGCTTCGATCAGGTCTTGGGTATGGACGAGTGCGCCGCGCCCTGTGTTGATCAGGACGACGCCTTCTTTCATTTGTTGGAGGGTTGTGGCGTTGACGATGTGCTTTGTCTTAGGTGTCAGGGGGCAGTGAAGGGAGATGATGTCGCTTTGGGCAAGCAGGGACTCAAGCGGGGAAAATGTTGCGCCAATTTGTTTTGCAAAATTGAAGTCGGGAGCAATGTCGTGCAGAAGGATGTTGGCTCCGAACCCTTTTAAAATTTGGGCGGTGGATTTGCCGATGTTGCCGGCGCCGATGATCCCGATCGTTTTGCCATGGACATTAAATCCCAGAAGACCGTCGAGGGTGAAGTTGTGCTCGGCCATGCGGCGGGAGCAAAGGGGGTATTTCCGGGAAAGGGAGAGGATGAGGCCGACTGCGTGTTCGGCCACAGCATGGGGCGAATAGTTAGGGACGTTGACGACGCGCAATTTGCCTTCTGCTGCGCCGATGTCGACGTTGTTGTAGCCGGTGCTGCGCATGGCGATCAGCTTGACCTTGTTCGCATGCAGCTTTTCGATCACAGGAGCCGAGAGGTCGTCGTTGACAAAGGCGCAGACGACCTCATACCCTTTGATGAGATTGGCGCTTTCTAGATTGAGCTTGAAGGGATGGAAGTCAAGCCGGAATTTATAGCTGCGGTTCGCTTTCTCGATAAATCCCTGCTCGTAAGGGTGGGAGTCGACAAAGAGGATGCTGCACTGTGTCATGTTTATTCTGACCAATAAGGGTGGTTTTCGACTTTCCGATAGCACTGGGCTTCTTCATCCCAGATGTTCGAAGGTTCCAAATTGTTGTCATACTTGCTTTTCAGATAGGTTTCCACATCATTCGGGGCCCAGACTGTCAATCCGTCGAAGTTGGCCTTCTTGAGAGGAAACAATGTTTCGAACTTCACAGGCTTGATCCCTCTGAGCTCATCTTTTTTCCAACTGTGGGGCATCGGGCTATGCTGATAGGTGAAGAAGTAGGAAGCTTGCTTTTTTTCTTCATCGAGCTTGTAGTGCATGATGTCGATGAAGTTCTTGGTCTCTTTGACGTAGAGTTTCATGAAGGTTCCCGGGTTGCTATAGCTTGACCAGTCTTGAATTTGGTATTTTTCCGGATCGAGCTGGGAAAGGACCCGTTTGACATTGTCATGGTCGGGAAGCAGGATCGAGATGTCGATGTCCCAGTCCCAAGGGATGATCCCGCCATAGCGATAGGCGCCAAGACAAGTCCCAAAATCGATCCAATACACAATATTGTGTTTTTCTAAAATGGCGGCGATGTCTTTAAAGGCCTTGATCTCCGCTTGCTGCTTTTTAGTCAATACGGAAGGGCGTTTGTAGTGGAGGCAGGGGATCTGTTCATCGCTGTGAAGGTTCGAGATGCCCATTTCTTTGTATTTTTCCGCATTGGAGCTGACGATTGCCGATTTGAGGCCGGAACGGATCATCCTGTGCTTTTCCCTGACCTGAGGAGAGAGGTAGGAAAGGCCTTTTAAAGCAGCTCCAATGAACTCAGTGACGGGAAGAACGGCCAAGGAAAGGGTCGTCTTAAGCCAATGCAAGGTGTGGTAGTGGAATGATTGTTCGAGTTCGAAAGAGATGTTGTTGTCTTCGATTAATTTGATTGTTTTTCCGGCAAAAAGATAGCGGGAAGGGGCGAGAAAAAAATCTCCAAGAGCCTCCAGGCCTGTCGCATCTTTGGCATGCATGTTAAGAAAGAGGTTTTCCCTGATGTTATGAAAGGAAGTGACGACAGGCATCCCAAGCGGCTGCATGACATCTCTGACAAAGTGGACCGGTTTAATCTGCTGGACGGCTGTAGTGGAAGAGGTAGTCGGCGATGTTGCCTTGGCAGATCGTTCTTGCGCTTCCGATTCCATATAGGAAGTTTGAGGGGAGTTGGCATTTTCCTGCGCATGGACTGTGCCGTAGCATGCGATGAATAAAACGGCATGTAGAGCCAACTGCAATTGAGTTTTCATTTTTTTGAACATTCTGAACTGGGCCATAGGCTATCTCCTAAAAGTTGGAGCTAATGCACAAACAGCTTCTGGACTGAAGCAAAGTTATACTACACCCAGTCAGGTTTTGTGAATTTCGACTTAGCTAGACTGCATCAAATCGATCCTCATCCTTACCCAGCCCGCTTAGGGCAGGGCTTCGTCTTTCGGAATGCTTCGCATTAATTTTCTTTGTCTAGCCGTATCGAAATTCACAAAACCTGGCCGGGTGCAGTATATGTGCGTGTGTTTTGAATTTTTATCAGGTACGGTCAATTTCTTCCAACTATGGAAATATGGGCGGAGCGATCTTGTGAATTAATTCCAAACATTGTACAGACTGGAAAATACGAGATAGTTAATGGGAGGCTATAGGCATGTTGAGAGGAGTATTTATTGTCATTGCAGCGTCGGCTTGCGCCGTTTATCATTCTGGGGATAGTTTGATCGCCGACGAACAAATCGTCCTTCCGAACAACAACACGAACTTCACTTCGCCTACTCCGGTGCAGGCAATCGTCCTTGATTCCAATGGCAATATGACGGAGCAGGAGTACACCTACAATCCCGATACGCAAGTGGTGGTCATCGATTCAAATAGCGGCGGCGATAATGCGAGCATTTTTTTTCCGCTTTTTGCTGCCGGTTTTATGTGGTGGGACGGATACTGGGTAAACCATGAAGGCAACTACTACGTCGACAATCACTGGGTCCATGTCAATGATCCTGATTGGAACAACCACTGGCACAATTATTGGAACAACCATTGGGACAACCATTGGCACAACTACTGGAACCAGCATCGTAACGATCCCAACTTCCGTTACTACAACCAAGAGCATTGGCAGGAGCACTCGTTCCGTGGGGGACAGCGGGATGGGGGAGACTTTCATCATGGAGGAGGAAGAGGGGGCGGCGGCAGAAGGTAAGCTTGGATAGGATAAGAATTGACGGAAGGTCGTTGCTTTGGATAAGCTGTAGCTGATGTTGAATTTTGTTGTTAAATTTTATGAAAAAGCTTTTGCAGCGCCGTGCTTATTTTTGGATTTCCGTCATCTGCCTGTGCTTTGGGATCTTCTGGGCCTACAAAGCGATCTCTTGCGTATGGGAGCAAAGGACCGATGGTTTTACGGTTGCATCGATCTCTTCAAGCCGAAAACCTAATCCCGTCTGGGACGTCCACCCTCTGTCGCAAGACGAGCGGACCGAGCTGGACAAGGCCCTCTCCCAGAAATACCGGTATTTGGCATGTGGAAACCAGGCCTTTGCTTTTTTAAGCGAAGATGGGCGTTACGTGCTCAAGTTTTTCAAGCAAAAGTTGTTCGAGCCCTCCTTCCCATGGAAATGGCTCCCCTCCGCATGGCTTAAAGAGGGGAGAAGGGCAAAAAAGGTTTGGAAGAAAGAAGATAAGCTCCGAAGGGACTTTGAAAGCTACCGGATGGCATTCGATGAGCTGAAAGAGGAGACGGGACTTATTCTTGTCCACCTCAATCCAACCGATTGGATCGGCAGAAATATTTCGATCTCAGATAAGATCCATCTCGAACATTCGATCCCGCTTGATGATTTTAACTTTATTATTCAAAGACGGGCAGACCTTGTCTATCCAACGATCGATAGGCTGATGGCGGAAGGGAACATCAATGCTGCCAAAGAGGCCCTTTCCTCGATCCTTAATCTCTTTGTTTCCCGTTGCCAGAAGGGGATAGCGGACAGTGATCCTGACCTGGACAAGAACTTTGGCTTTATCGATGGGCATGCGGTCCAGATCGATATTGGCCGATTTACTAGAAATACGGCGAAGGTAAAATTCCATGATCGTCATTTATCTCGACAGAGCGGGCTTTCTGAAGTTGAACCGCCTGTGATCAAAGACTCTTTCAAGGCTTGGCTATCAGAGAGCCATCCGGCCCTCTATGAGCAGTTCATGAATGAGTACCAGACATTATGCGACCAGAACGGGTTCAAGCCGCAAAGTCGGGTACTCTAATTATCCGTGAGAACCTAACTACTTTTGCAGCTTTGCAATCTGTTCGCAAAGATTCCCGCAATAGCTATGTACCTTGCCTGATGACTCTAATTTAGGCCAGATATGGCATCGATCGCATAATCTGTTATAGGCTACTGCATGGGTCGTGGAACAAAATTCAAAGTTTTCATGCTTTGGCTTATTGCAAGTAGGCAAGTAGCTAAAAACTTTCGAATAGGTGCAGATATTATCGGTGTTTTGCGGCTGATCTCCACGCCACTTAAATTCTTCTTCCCTGGTCAACGAAGGAACAGGTGTTTGATCAACGCCTAGGGTTTCATGGACGATGCATTGAAGCTTAAAGGGATCATCAAATCTATGACGGTATCCGTAGTTATCTTCAGGCGGCTCGCCAGCTTGGTGCCAAATCTTATAATTGATCATGTCTTGCTGTTCTTGTGGGAGTAATTGGAAGTTAGCAGTGAACAAATTCAGACATTCTTCATAAACTTCTTTCGTTGCTGCAATAAGCTGCTCCCTGCTGTCAAAGGCATGCTCTTGACCATAGTTTGCTACAGGAGGTTCGCCAGCCTGGTGCCAAATATTAAAGCAGATCGTGTCTTTCAGCCGGTCAGGAAGGATGCTTAAAAATGTTTGCTGGACTTCCCGTGAAGAGCCGTTGCGCAATTGAAAAACATTATTTAAATTGTTGGCCGCATCAAGGAATTGTGAATTGCCTTTAGAGACGCCAAATGTTCCTGGAATTTGTAATGACATAATAATCCCCTATTTTGTTTGTTATTTTTAATTATAACATTTCAAATAGTATCAAATTGCAAATATAAATTGAAGTATTAAAAATAATTGTATATTGTTAATTTGTTTATTGTTTGAAGGAGTCAATAGAGAAGTGTGTATTGATTTTTTAATAAATGCTATTTAACATGCTTGTAGACAGGTTCTTGCGATGCAGCCGCAGCTCGAATAAGCCTGTGGATGGGCTTGACTATTCGATTGAGGGCGCTCTGAGGACTTCAATGAGCTCGGGCCATCTCCTCAAATGGATTTGGGCCGTGATTGCAACTTGGTCCTTTCTGACTGCTGCTGTGAAGTCGGCCAGGTGGGGTAAATAATCTGCGTTCTCCCTTCGGTTCAAGAGTTTGATCAGTTCTGAAGTAAAGTAGCGGCGGTGGAGGCGGTAAGGCCACATGAGCTCCATTTCTGTGACGATCGCATTGGTCGTATAGAGGTGGGTCAAAATGGCGAGGGGATGGGCTTGGTCGAGACGGTCCCACATTGAATCAACATGCCTGTCTCCCCGCATCGCAGCGTAATACCCCATGTTCCTATGGGAGCGTACGAGCTCGGCGACCATGTCTTTTTGGCTTTCCGTCAGCTGGAGCTGCTGCCAGGCGGTGGGCTCTGCAGTAGGTGTTTCAATAGGTGTCTCTGTTGGAGGAGGAGTTTCCGTTGCAATCGGAGTGGGTATTGGCGTGGTTGTTTCTTGCGGCATCGACGGGAGGGTGATCCTTCCAAGCTTGACATCGATGATGTAGAAGGTCATGGCTTCCCAATTTCCCGATCCTAAGAAAGGTTCCAGGTTGACGGGTGGGATTTGGAGGGAACGGGCAAAACCGGGAAGAAAGTTGGCAAGCCCCGCCCGCTCTCGAATAAGCTTGTTAGCAAGGCCTTCTAAAAATCGGGGCCACAGCAAAGAGCTGTTGCGTATCGCATCGATGTCTCTGCACAGTGTGGGATGCAGGATGATGTACTCTAGAAATTTGAAAGGATGGACATGCTCGATCTCCCGGCCTAGCTGTTCAAGAGTGCTTTGCTGGGGCCAGAGAAAGATGGGATTGGTCGTTCCTAATGTATGCACGATCTGGAAGATTTTCCTTTTTTCGTCTGAGATGATCGGCAGAGTGGAAAAGGGATCGGGAGGAGCAGCTGTGGCTGTTTGAGCGTTAGGGGTAGGCGTCTCCGTGGGAGTTGGCCGAGTTTGGGGAGCTGGCGTTTCTGTCGGCGCGGCAGTTCCAGTTGGTGCAGGAGTCTCGCCTGGCAGCATCCATGCATCGGCAGGCTCTTCTTGCTTTTCGCCTCCGCGCACAAAGGTTGCAAGAGAGCTGAGAAGGCTATTGATCGTTTCTAAAACGGCTACGCAGGTCGAACGGAAAAATTCTCCGATCGTGTAGAGAAAACCGAAAGGACCGCTGCTCGATGGTTCCGGTGTGATCGTTGTCTGCTGCGCTGAGATCCCGATTGGAGATTGCCTTTGTTGAGCTGGAGTAGAAGCTGGGCTCGCAGCTGTAGCTGCCTGCGTTGGTTGAATCCCTGTTGCCATGGTTTCCTCCGGTAAAAGATCAATGCATTGATCATAAAGAGAACCAATTTAATTTTTTTATATGAAAAAAGCAAAGCGGGAAAATTCATCTCCACAAATATCTTCGAGCCTATCTGTAACCTTGGGGAAAAAGATGGGAGAAGATCTTGAGATGATTTTTGTGTTTTCGACAAGGAGATATTCATTCCATTTCCAAGAAGAAAACCAGGAAAAGCACTCAATAGATTTTCCAAATTTTTTCTCTAGATTGCGGATAGGCCCTTAAGCTGGAATAGAAAATCTTTGCGCTATTTTTTTGCTTGAGCTACGATCTTGCGCAATCGAAATTTCCAATAGGATTTCGATGACCTCGATGTTCCACTTTTTTTGGGCCAGAGGGGAATTTTTGACAAAATCAGATCAAAGCGGAAGTGATCCGACGAGGCTACGGATACACGAGAAGGTCCGGTGGACCTTTGCAGTGAGGAGTAGGTGAAGCGGGCTTGGCCGCGAACCGGGAAAAGCAAAGCAGGTGAAGCGGGCTTGGCCGCGAACTGGGAAAAGCAAAGCA
>JAFEGF010000083.1 GCA_018240225.1 Verrucomicrobiota bacterium | reverse complement strand
GTCTGCAGCTGCGGCGTGCTCTGCGCTTTAAAGGTGCAGTTGAATGTCGGCCCGATCAGCGCGCTTGCATGAGGAAACGCTGCAAAGGCATCGATGAGCGTCGCCGGCATGTTGGCCAAATTTCCATTTGCCTCGATCTTCGCTTGGGAAAGATCGAAGCTCGGATCAAAGACCAGATTGGTAAGGGACGCTGTGAAATTAAGGGTGCCGTTGGGATTGTCCTTGGTCTGTACTTGGGAAGAGCACTGCAGGTTCATCGATTTAGCTTTTGCGTCGAGCTGGAATGGGGCCTGAGTGTCTGTCAGGGTGATCGTTTTGGTCTGGTCGGGGCTTGCCAAAGCAAGGAGGGGAATTTTTGCTAAACCTTTGATTTTCAACAACTTAATTTGCGACTGGTCCAGAGGGATCAAGAATGGCTCGATAGAAAGGGAGAGGGTGGCATTTTGCGTTAATACAGCCTGTTTTGAGACCTTGGCTTGATAAAGAGCGTTATCGATGGTCGCAACGATGGAAAGGGGCTGTTTGAGCTGCAAACCCGTCCTTTGAGGGTTAAGGGAGGCGACAAGGCTTGCTTTGGCCTGGCTGCTGGCCAAGTTGAAGCTGATCTGATCGAAGGTTTGGACCCCTGCCTGAAGGTTGATGTTTTGCAGAGGGAACTGGCTTAAAGGAAGCTGGTCTGTCTTGGCCGTAATGGCAAGCTGGAGCTTGTCCAGGGCGTTAAAGGAAGGTAGGGAGCATTGATCGATCGTGCATTGCAAGGTCGTGTTTTGCGCAAGCTCCAGAGAGGGGAGGGCATTAGGCGTCAGCGTAAAGGCGATCGGCGCCGGTTCGAGAAGGGCAAGGCCTTTGCCCAAAGAAAACTTCATCGTCGGAATGTTGAGGTTGGCCGTATTAGCAGAGAGTTGGAGCGTTCCGATCTCGCTTTGCAGATCGAAAGCGCCGCCCGCATTTAGCGAGGGGCCGAGCAGATCGGAAACAGGAAAGGCCAAGCCGGCAAGCTGTCCTGCAATGGCAAGAGGAAGCTGCTGCACTTGGAAAGATCCTTTCCCGGTAGGCGCTCCACTAAGAAGTCCTGACAGGTATGCTTGGTAGTTTAGTTGGACTGGCTGATTGCCTGCCATTGCGCTGAGCTTGCCTGAGCTTGTCAGACCTTGGTCTAGCTGCTGCGTCTGAAACAGCATTTCAAGGTTTTGGAGGAGGAACGTCTGCTGGTTGAACTGCCAGGCGCTTGGCGGCGCCGAACTGAAAGCTGCATTTAGTTTCAGCGACTTGAGGTCCTCCATGCTTTTGGGCATGTTCATGGACAGCTCTGTGACATTGAGCAGGAAGGTTGCCGGCTGGGTCAGAACAATTCCTCTCAGCGCAGGGATCAGCTGGGAAAATTTGGCAAATGACTTCGGCGGCATCGTTAATTTGATCAGACCCGGAGTCTTGAGTGCAACGATCCCATCGAAGCCATGCGTGGAAAGGTGCGCGTTGAACTGGGGGGAGTTGGCGTCGAGGTCGAGCTGGAAGTTCTCTTTTGCGGAATTGACGTCGAGGTTCATATCGATGGTCGGTCCAACCAGGCTTAGCAAAAGCCCGTTCATGGGTGCATAGAACTGGCTGATGATCTGATCGATCCCGAGGACGGGAAGCTGGACAAGCGATGCCTTGGCGGTAACCGATGGGACCTTCGCCTCCAAATCTCTAAGCGTCGCTGTGACGCTGACATTGCCTTGGATCTGCTGCTGGACAGTCTTGCACTGCAGGTTGACCATCAGCTGCGCATCGTTCTTAGGCAGGCTAGCCGTCAGAGCGATCTCGTTGAACGCGATCGGATCGACATTTGGCGACAAAACGACGATTTTACCGTTGTTGACCGCAAGTTTTCCGTAATAGCCTTTAAAGCCGCTTTGCAGCCCTGCTGCAGCCAGGGTCACATCTGGCAATAGGCCGGCTTTTGCGATCCCTTTTATCGAAGGTTTTAATGAGGCTGATGGCTGAAGGGAGCTCCTCAGTGTGTATTCTGGAGAAGTGACGGTCCATTCTCCTAAGTCTTGAGCAAAAAGGATGCTCCAAAGGGAGCTGTTTCCAAGCACCATCGGGCAGCTCATCACCACCTGTCCGGCGCTATCTTTCAAAGAGATCCCTTGGAACGACTGGGAACCGAACCAGCTCAAGGACAAATCATCGATCGACAAGGTTCCTCCTAAAGACTTGCCTATCTTCTCCTCAAGCCGTGCCTTTCCCCATCCTGTCGATAGGATCGTCGGAGTCAGAAAGAACAGGATGAGAAGAAGGCAGACGATCCCGATGGATCCGATTGCGATCTTTTTTCCTATTCCGCTCGATCCGAGATTAATGCTGGGCCCATTTTTCATAACGTGCTACCCCTGCTATTGTTTTTGCATCATGGATCAGTCCATCTGCAATCATTTTCCACACCTGGCCAACGTCCGCGTAGACCAGATCGATCGCTTCATCGCAATCCGCCTCCAAGGCAGATTCGGTAAGACCTTTTGCAAGGAACAGGTGGAGGTATTCCGTGCAAAACCCCGGAGCGCTATAAAAGCCTCCCAAGGAGACGATCTCTTTTGCCTTAAATCCCGTCTCTTCCTGCAGCTCTCTCTGGGCGCACAGCTCAGGGGGCTCCCCCTTTTCCAATGTTCCCGCAGGAAGCTCGAGCAAGATCTCCTGGACGGCCCGCCGCCATTGCTTGACGAGGATGATCTTTCCTTCCTCCGCGACCGGCACGACGACGACAGCTCCGGGATGAGAGACGATGTCCCATTTCCTAACCGGCTTGCCTCCGTCCATCAGGACATCATTGCGCAAACTGATCGTTTTTCCTTCGTATACAACATTCCGTTCGATTTTGGCACTCTTTTCATAGTCAGCTTGGGCAGTTGATTTGTCGCTCATAGGGAAAAGTCCTTATTTCTAAAAGAATGTGGGTTTACAAAACTGAGCATTATACACAAGAATTAAGCTCGAATTTGTATATAGATCTTTTCAACTTCTCTAAAAGCTTCATCAAGGTTCAACATCAAAACACATTCTTTTGCCAGTTCATTATAGGGGATTTTCCACGCCTCAGGAGGCATGTCGATCTTTTGTGGAAGAGGATGTGTTTGGCGAACTTTAAAGACCAGCCTTAATGCTTCTTTTAGGACTTCCAGATTCATTGATCTCATTTTTGCCAGAAGCACCATGTCGACCAAATCCTTAACTTGTGTATTGGGTCTTCCAAGGCGAGGGAGTGTATAGGCATGTAATTTTTCAGCAAATTGCTGTTCAAGAGAAATCATAGAAAATACAGGAGAAGGAATGCCGCAAAAGCTCAACCAATCAACTCCTCGCATGGTTTCAGTCTGAATCACAACAGCATCAGCTCCTGCATCTAATTGAAATCGTACAAATAACTTACCATCGATAAGTGCAGTGACAGGGTATCTAGCTCCTCCATACGGGGCATTATCCAAGTCGAGCTGAGCTTCTCCAATATGGTAGACGAAAAAATCGCCAAGGTCTTGCCGTGCGAGCGTGCGCAACTCTTCAAGAATCGTTGAGCTTAAAAGATCGTTCTCTCCATTTAACCTCTTTAGAGAAGTAAGATCGATGTCTTTCGTTGCTCGGGCCGTTTTAAGCCTTAATTCCATCGCATAACCGCCTTTTAGGAAAAAGCTTTGTTCTTCTGAGGAAAAAAGACGTGCAAGCAATCTGTCAAAAGCAACTTTTCTTCTTAATCTTTGTAAGTTCTCGTCCTTTTCAGTTGCGATGTTCTTTAAGCGGTTTTCGAGACTTTTTCTAAAATCAGCAGCTGTTTTAAATCTTGTAGTCATTGAGAATCCTTATGAATTTTGAATCAGCTTTGCAAGCTGCCAGTTCATGCAGTTCTTTGCGAGAAATCAATCCCTTTCGAAGAGCATCTTGGATCGCTTGGACAATAAGATCTAACGAAAGCTTTCCTTCTTCAACGATATCAGCAATGGTTCTTAGAGGATTAGTCACCAAATACCCCTGCTGGGATATCATTTCAGTTTTGTGAAGGTCTGCAAAGTGTAGAACAAGATTTTTGGGTTTGGCCGTCCATTTTCGGAAGTTCTTTGGTACAGTCATGTGCATTTTTGCTGGCATGACATCTGAAAGTTCATGGATTTCTAGTGCTGTATCATGGGACCAAGTTCCTTGCACTTCTCCCTTTTGATTGCGACTCCAAAGGCTCCATAAAACTAGATCGGGATGCGAGGTGGATGGATAGTGAACTAAGCGGTAAATACCGCGCTGCTCTTTGATCCATTCTTTAGAAGCTAGGAAGCGATGAAAGTTTGTACGAGAATAGCCGCACTCCACTGCCTGCTGGGCAGTAAAGTACCCTTGTTGACGATCGGCAATTTCAAAAAGATCATCTTTCTTGCCCATACATGAATGTTATCAAATTGATAACATTTCCGCAATATTCAGATTTAATATGCTGTTTATTAGGTGTTTATGTTGATAAAGTGCTATTCCTTGACTTCACCGAAGGGATAAAGCGCAAAGACCTCGATCGGAGCCTGTTTCCCCGTTAATGTCATAGGGCCTAAGCTTTTCATGGGGAACCGGTCCTTGATCGCCTGGTAGGTCGATTCGCTGATCAAGATCGGCGTCTGCAGCTCTTTCGTCAATTTTTCCAGCCTTGCAGCCACATTGACCGTATCGCCGATCGCCGTGTACTCCATCCTCTTTTCCGATCCGATGTTGCCCACGATCGCAAGGCCTGTATGGATGCCGATCCCCATCACTAAGCGGGGCTGGCCCTCTTTTTCCAGCTTGTCGCCAAGCACCTGCAACGCCTTATGCATCGCAACGGCTGTTTCCAAGGCATGCAGCTCTTGCAGGTCATCGTCCAAAGGCGCCCCAAACTCGACCATGATCGCATCGCCGATGAACTTGTCCAAGGTCCCTTGATGGGAGAAGACCACATCGATCATCACCTCAAGGTAAGCGTTGAGCAGCGCTACGACCTGCTCCGGAGGAAGCTGCTCGGAGAGCTGGGTAAACTGGCGGATATCGGAGAAAAGGATCGTTACTTTCTTCCTTTCTCCTTGCAGCTTGTTCGGCATCTCCGACTTTAAGATCGTATCGAGGACATGCTGCGAAACATAGCGGGTGAAGTTCATTTTAAGCCGCTCCCGCTCCTTTAGACCGTTGCTCATCGTATTGATCGCCTTCGCCAGGTCCTCAAATTCATCGGATGTGTTCAGCGTGACCTTCTCGTCGAGGTTCCCAGAGCCGATCTTTTCGACGCAGCGGCATAAAGCGGACAAGGAAAGCGATACCCTCCTAGAGAGAAAATACCCCCCTAACAACGCAAGCGCCATGGAGCCTAATAGCCCGAGGATTCCATCATAGAGCAAGTTCTCAAGTTTTGCGTGGATCGTCGAAGCTGAAATGTCCACCCCCACTGTCGCCACATAGTTGCCTTGCTTGTCGAAGACAGGAGCATACCCCGACATCCAGGTCCCGTAAGAGTCCACAACGAACTGCTCGGGAGCATAATAGCCGTTCAGGTGTTCTGCAATCTTGAGGTCGACCGAATTGTTGTCGATGTCCCCGGCATGGCTGATGTACTTGGGGCTCTCTTCAGCATCGACCTGATAGAGGAGCCTTCTAGGATCTTGCGGATCGGGCTGCAAGGTATAGAGGTACTTGACCGTGATATGCTCTCTGCGGTTGGCATCCCTTGCCCGCCTCAGCTCATTTTGGACCGCGATATAGGCAGGCGATGTTTCATCGGCGCGCGTATGGATGTTCTTCAAGAGCTCTGGATCAAGCAATGCTGCAGTCGTCGCTGCCACGGTCAAAGCTTTTGCGCGCAGCTCCACCCAGACAAACTTAGCCGACTCCGTGTACATGATCCACAGGCCAAAGCCTGAGCTCACAAAAGAGATGATGATCAGCGCCAGATAGAGCTTAGTCCGATACCGCATACCCTTCCTAAAAAGTGCAAGGGCCCTTCAAGACAGAGCGCCCCTTTTTCGCACCATAGCGCGGGCAGCGCTTTTTTGCAAATTGATAGATCTATGAATAAAAAATGGAATAGAAATCTAACAAAGGAGGCTATCGCCTCCCTGATTGAAGATCTTTTAGTCTGCTCGGCCTTCCGTTAATGTATCATCTTGCAAATGCGTAGTAATCAGTTCGCGGACATAGGCATCTGGAGTGACATCTTTTAATAGCGGAGTTAGCTGATTAGCTTCGATAGCGACTTTAATCGATGCAAGGCCTTGTTGCGCTTTCTCATGGAGAGAAGGAGTTGTCGAAGGTGCATCTGATGCAGGGGGTTTATAAACTAAGAGCCCTAAAACTAAGGAAGCATGAGGGTTTGCATTCAGCATTTCTTCGGTTATCGCAGGAGGATCCATTTTAGCTGCTTGGATTAGTTTTGCCTGGCTGAAAGGAATTGGATCGTAGATAGTATTGCTTAGATCTGCGGTTCCTGGATCTGGCACAAATTGTTTGTATGTTGTTTCAAAAGAGGCCTTTACCACTTCAGCTGCAATTTCGGTCGGATTCGTTTTTTTAGTGATGTGAACCAGACCTAAGAAACCATGAACATCATCAGTTTGCAGCTGTTTAATTGCCTGTTGAAGTTTGCCCATGTTCTGTGGGGATGGAGTATCTTTTTGAGTGCGTAACATTGCAAGGAATTGACCTCTTGCAATCATTGTTTTTTCAGAATCAACAATGTGTTTTTGAATGGCAGCAGCATCAATATTTTTTACTGCATGCATTGATGCATTTAATTCTCCTCGATGATCTTCTCCTCGAGAGTAAAACAGGTCTTCAATTGCTAAGTGGGCTGTGGGATATGCTTCTATTAAATCTCGTCTGTAAGCAGCGTTATAATCATACGAACGGGAATAAGGATCGTGTACAAGAGCTTCTTTATAACGCTTGAATTCAGTTAAAAAGCTGTGCAAAGCCGCAGTTCTTGGACTTCTAATTTGAGTTGCAAAGTCTTCTGGTATTTTCTTGAGATCTGTAGAATTATTCATGATGGTTTGCAATTCTTCAGACATTTTCTCAGGAGTTAAAGCTCCTTTATGTATTCTATTTTCCAATGCAAGGTAATCTTGAGGAAATCTCAGCTGCAATTGTTGAACTGCGACGAGAATTTTCTCTGGATTTTTTGCTTGAACAGCCTTAATGACATTTGCTTGAGCTGTGATCCTTTCATCATCATGATATCTCATGATATGGCCTAATAATGCGTCCCGTTTTGCGATGTATGGAGCCCATCCGCCTGTCGTGACATCGGGATTTCCTGCTACAAAAGCCGAAAATGCAAAGTATCCAGCTGGGTCATTCTTTGCTAATCCATTTAGGGTAGATTCTAACAAGCTAGTATTCGTCACATCTGGCTCTCGATCAGTTGGCATTTTCATCAGCGTCTGTAAGAATTCTGCTCGAGCTTTCTCTGCTGAATTATCTTCATTAATAAAATGCTCTGTAATCGTTGCTCCAGCTTCAGCTAACATCGAAGCTTTGCGGCTTGCGATCTCTTTTTGTCTTGCATCTGGATCTGGTATTGTACCTGAATCTGTGCCATCAAGAGTGGTGGTAATATGCAGATCCATATCCAATAGAGGAGTCATGTTTAAATGATCTGGGATAGTGGCGTAATTATCTCCGCGTGTAATCAACGTTCTAAAATACATGTAGCCGGCAGTATCAGTATCTTTCATTTGGCCAAGAGCAGTTCTTAACTCTGCTTGAATTAGAGAATTCAGGTTTTCTGACGCTGGACGGTTAGTTTTTGCTTCAATCAGCTTAGACAAGAAGTTGGCACGGGCTTGCAGGTTTGAGTGTAATCGAATTTCTTGTTCAATATCTTTACTTGATACAGCTTCTAAGAAGCTATTAATATCAGTTCCTTCTGCTGCGGCCTTTACAACATCAGAACCAGCAATTTCCTGCATTGTCAAATAACCATGAGGATCATCGGTCTTTAACTTTGAAAGTTTTTCAGGGATTGTTCCCGGATACGCAAGCGATTTTACGAATGCTTTGCGGGCAAAGAGGTAGGTATTTTCATTATTGTATTGAGAAATGATTGCATCCAGGCTAGGGGACGTATGCGTTGCTGTGTAGCTGCGGTTGATTGATCTGAAGTGGTTGCCACCATCATGGTGCACAAAGAGATAGTCATCTTTTGAAATAGCTTGATCTAATAAAGGAGCTGTGAAGACAATTCGATTGTTTTGGATGATGGCTACTTTTTGTCTTGTGCTCATTGCAAACGCGAGGAAGAACGGCTTATCTAAATCCTTTCCTTCATTTGTAGCATACACAGCATACAGTTGGACCATCCATTTTTTCTGTTCAGGAGTTAAGGCGCCAGGAGGTTTATCTAGCAATTTTCGCAGTGTTAGAGCATTAGAAGGCTGTTGACTGAATATTTCTGACAAAGATGTGTTAATAGATTCAAGAACTACAGGGAAAAGATCGTCGGTCGTGAATTGTTCCGCATGGTCGAACAGGTACTGCATGGCATTCTGTCTAATTCCGACTTTTTGTTGGGCTAACGCTGCTTTCCAATCGGATTCAGTGCGATAATAAGTCTCATCTTTTTGCAGGATAGCATCCGCTAAGGCAAATGCACCGCAATTTCCACTACCCCCTGTTTCGATGTCCTGGCGATCTGTGTAGTAAGCTGGTCTAGTTGTAATGCCTGTCTGAGGAGCTGATAGTTGTAATGGATCTCTAGCACCCATGCCTGTTGTTCTGCTGAAACCTGAATATTTACCTGCGGCAGCGGTGGAATTATAAAGAATGAAAGCTGTTCGGTCAGGCCTTAACACGCCGCTTTCAGGCCATCTTCCCCAAATTTTGTAATCGCCTGTTGCTGTTCTCTCAACAATGACGAGGCTTTTTCCGCTACCCTCTTCTCTTCCTCCGAATATTCCCAGAGTTGTGTCAACTTTCTTCGTGTCGTAGAAGGCATGCATCGCTTTGAAGTAGACTTTAGGATAGGATTGCTGATCTGTATGCTGAGTTTTATGGATTGAATTTGCAAAGGCTTTGACAACGAGGAGTTTTTCTTCAGGACTGAGTTGTGAAGCTGTCTTATTAGCTAAACAACTTTCTAGTGTTGAATATTCTGAATCGCCTAGTTTAGTCGAACGTGCAGCACCATCTTTGAGTTTAGTCTTTAGAGCGTCCAGATTGCCAGTTGATGCATCGTATTGAGTTTTTAAAGCTGTAAACATCTCTTCTGAATCGGTTGCGTTATTTGCAAAATTGGAAAGATGATCTGCAATATAGCTTGCGGCGCCTTTATGTAAAGCTTTTGAAGTATGAGTTTCAGCTGGATTAAACTGGGCTAACTGTGCGGAAATAGCTTCTGAAGCTGGTTTGTTCTCTTGATGAGTGTTGATTGGTGATGTTGCGCTGCCAGTTTGCTGTGACTTTAAGAAAGAGGAAAGAGCGGCTCCTTGATCATGCTGATAAGGAGTTGGAGGTGCAAATGTTAATTGAGGAAGCTGAATTTCGGGCGTAGTACTAGGATTAGAAGCTGTTGAGTCAGTAGGGGTTGCTTGCGGGGGAGGCGTATCTGTGCGTTGGCTAGTAGCAGCACCTTGTTGCTGTGACCGTTGATGGGACAGGGTTGGATCTTTCCAGGTAGCGGTCGCTTGCCCAATTTCAGTGATTTCATCTTGTATAGATTGCAGGTCTTCAGGTTTAAGAGTAATGGGGGTAGTTGGTTTGTTTGTAACGGTTTTAGCATACTGGATATTAGAACCGATTTTGATATTTGTTGCTTGAGTTGTTTTTCCTTCCTCAATCGAGACTTCTCCAGTCAGAGGAACTTGTACAGTTTTGACTTCTGCGATGTTAACACTATTTCGTTGAAAGACCTTATCGGCAGCTTTCATGGCTGCAAGCCCAGCTTCCGTCCAATCGCGAGCATCAGTGATATCTATGTCAGTACCACCAGGTCCGGTTCCTTTCTGAAAAGCTTGGACCAGATATCTCTCCCCTCCGTACCAGATGTACTGTTTGGGAGCGGCCGTAATATTCAAATGGACGTTTGAAGGAACGCCGCCTGTACCGCCTGTGCTTGTTGAAGGTCTGGTTGACATGGATACCGCCTATGAAACAATTTGATTCATATTTAATTATACAATAC
>JAFEGF010000082.1 GCA_018240225.1 Verrucomicrobiota bacterium | reverse complement strand
CTTCTTCTTCATCAGCATCAGCAGCTAAAAGGCTGTCGGCTGGAACTTCTTCTTCGTCGCTGTCTGCAGAGAGAAGCGCACTAGCTGGAGTTTCATCGCCATCAGTGCTAGCTGTCTCATCGCCACTGTTGACATAAGCAACAACACGATTCTCAATCGAAGGTGCATCGCCCTCTGTGCTTGCAGTTTCGTCGCCAGCAAAAGCAGCTACGTTCAACGCCACTCCAGCTGTAAGCATCAGCCAAATATTTTTTTGCATGATGAATCTCCATTGTTAAAAAAGTTAAAAACCAGTTCGCAAATATCTGTGAAGCTATTTTACGAAGGTTGTTGAAGGATTTTAGAGGGAGAATATTTTTAATCAAAGCAAAAGTTTTGGTAAAAGCGCCTCTAAAATAATTTGTAGACGGTTTTTTCTCTAGATCTTTTGCATAACCCGCTTTGCCTGGAAAAATCGGAGATTGTTTCACAGGTTTTTAGAAACTGTTTACAGTTTCGGATCTCACAAATGAGTCGACTCGAGGAGAGTCGGCGAGAGAGTGGGATAAAACCTGTGAAAAAAGAACGATATTGCCAGGTGAATGGGGTTATGCAAGAGATCTTCCGGAAAAAAACAAGTCTACTTCTCGAATCCTATAGGTGGCAGGACGAAAACATGGGAGAGCTCGTCGAGGTTTCCAGCCGTGGAAACTGCTTCAATTTCATAGGAAGAAGCTCCCTCTTTTAACTGCTCGACTTTAGAAACGATGGCAACGCGCAGCCCAGGAGGAAAGACCCCATCAAATCCTGTTGTGACCAGGAGATCGCCAGTATTCAAAATAGAAACGGGCTCTGCATAACGATTTTGCGGATGGCCATAAACGATCCCTGTCCTTAGATCCCGCGAGGCGCCTTCCCGATCGGAAAAATCATAATTGAATCCAACTCCTTTGAGTACCTGGCTTCGAGACCTCCAAAGTGGACTGCTGCTTCCATACAGCTCCCCTTTTGCAAGGTAGCTATCCCCAGATTGGTGGGCCAAGAGGGATTTTAAATAGTTGAGCTGCTGAGAAAGGCCTTGAACCTCATCACGCGTCGAAAAAAGATCTTGGCGCACTTCAAAAGCAAACAATAACGCTTCCACATGCTCCATCAAGTAACGATTTTGCTCCCGTCCTCGAGCCACACGCACAGAAGGCCTTAAACGGGAATCTGTCACTAACCGGACCCGGCTTTGTCTTTTTCCGACATACTCCACAATCCCGACAATGGAAGTTCCTACAAGAACTGGACTATTTTTACTGACGACAGGCTTTCCTATGCGGAGATTATCCTGCTCGCCGACATTAAGCCAAATCGAGCTGCTCCAAGAAGAAGGCTCGCGAAAGATCACCTGGGCAGGAAGAGAGATCACCTGCAATTCGAGCAAACCGCATAATTCTTGGCTCCGCCTCTTAAAAAAATCTTTCCATTGGCTTTCTTGAACTCCTGCCGATTCAAGCAGCTTCAACCGCTCCAACTGCTCTTGAAGCCTGTCTTCATTAAGGAGCCATTCCCTGACGCTTTCGATCTGGGTCCGCAGGATCTGGTTCTCTTGCTTCAACCGCTCGAGCTCCAACCCCGGCTTTGATTCGGTAGGAGCTTGGTACAAAAGAGGCATCGAAAGCAGAAATAGGGCTTTTCCCTTGAGGAAGTTCATCCCATTCCAACAAGGAGCTATGCCGCACACGACTGCAGAGCGGATCGTCTGAGTTGCACTTTCTGGAAAACTCATGATGCTAAACAGCAGAAAGGCCAAAAGCACATAAGGCCGGTACGCAATCTTACGCATTAACCCGCGCCGCCCCTCTGCATGACAGTTGAAATCGCTTCAGCGACATACTCGATATTGCCACAGTTCAATCCGCAAATATTGATCCTTCCATCGGTTGTCATATAAATTCCAAAGTCCCGGATCATTGTCTCAACTTGGCTCTTATTGAGTCCAGTAAAACAAAACATCCCGTTGCCCGTTTTCATATAGCTCAAATTTTTCCCTTTTACCCTTTTTTCAAGGGATTCCATGAGATCTTTGCGGGTTTGATTGATCCTCTGCCGCATCATCTCCAGCTCTTCAAGCCACTTTTTGCGCAAAGCCTCATCCTGCAAAACCTGTCCGACAATTTTAGCGCCGTGCATGGGGGGATTGGAATAATGGGTCCTGATCACCTGTTTGACGCTGCTTCTGACATTGTCCGCCACCGTCTTGTTTGGCGAGAGGACATATAATCCTCCCACCCTTTCTCCATATAAAGAAAAATTCTTCGATTGGGAAACAGCGACCGCCATTTCAATCTGCTTGCCGGCAAATAACCGAATGGGAGCCACATCTTCATCGATTCCTCTTCCAAATCCTTGGTAAGCGCAGTCGAAAAAAGGAAAAAATTGCTTTTTGATGCACACCTCTGAAATTGTTTCCCATTGGGACAAAGAAAGATCTTCACCGGTCGGGTTATGGCAGGAAGCGTGGAATAAAATGATGCTGCGAAATGGAAGCGTTTCAAAAAAAGAGAGCATTTTTTCAAATTCAAGGCAATGATTGTCAAAATTATAATAGGGATAAATCCCAACATTGTATCCAATTGCCGTAAACACCCCTTTGTGGTTAGGCCAGCTAGGATTGGGGATATAAAGAGGCCCCTCTGTTTCTTTTTTCAAAAACGCGCCGCCAACGCGAAGGGCGCCAGTTCCTCCAGGCGCTTGGAAGCCGCACACTCTCTCAGACTCTCTTTTCCAGAAATCGGAGCCAAAAACTAATTGTCCAATCTGACTAACATAGGCTTTATCCCCGTCAATCGGCAAATATTCCTTGCTATGTTCCGTTTCAACAAGATTTGACTCGACATGCTTGACGACTTTCATCACAGGAGTCTTCAAGTTCTCATCTTTATAAATTCCTGCGCCTAAATTAACTTTTGAGGAGCGGGGGTCTTCTTGAAAAGCGATCGTCAAACCGAGAATAGGATCTGGGGGCGCTAATGGGACTTCTTCGAAAAACACCATATCTCCCACCTCCTTAAGGCCGTCTTACTCCCTGCATATTAACTATCCCAGCTTTTTTTTATATACTGCTGACACTTCAATTGTATAAGCGATTTTGGCTTTTGCGCCCTTATTTTAAAGTCCCAGAAGCAAGACGTATGCGCAGCTGCATACGTCCGATGCATGGGGCTTTAAAGGTCCTTGGCACAAGGACCTTCCCCGTGGATGCCAAATACAAAAACAATGAGGAGTTTGAGGTGGAGGCAGTATTTACAGAGGGATTTAAAAATTGGAATTTGGCAAATCTGCGCTTTTTTTCCCAAGCTTTGACGCCGCATGGCTGTTTTGCAATTACCTCTAGATCTTAATTCGCAAATTCTCTAGCATTTTTGGCACATTCTATTGCATACTTTGCATGTTGAGGGGTGTTAGCTCAGTTGGTAGAGCGCAACAATGGCATTGTTGAGGTCAGCGGTTCGATCCCGCTACGCTCCAAAATTTTATTACGACTCACCGCATGAAAAAAACGTCGATCTTTTTCAAATCTCTCCAAATCGTCCTGCTGATCATCTCAATCATCTTCATTGAGCGGTTCTGCCATCAAAAGACAGGCGGCTTCCAAATTTCAAAAATTGAATCGGACCACCCCTTTAATCCTGAATGGGAGACGCCCGCCCCTTCCGAAGAAGAGGCGGAAAATATCCGGAATATCCTCGACCAAAAATATACCTTCTTCAGTTATGGCGGCCAGGCATACGTTTTCTTAAGCGAAGACGGCAAGTCTGTTTTAAAGCTTTTTAAACAGCACCACTTGCGCGTTCCTGCCTGGATAAAGAGCTTTCCCCTTCCTAAAACTTTCAAGAGGATCAGAAATAAGTGGGTCCATCGCAAAGAAGGCAAATTTGATCTATTCTTTAACAGCTGCAAGATCGCTTTCGACGACTTTCGAGACCATACGGGCTTGATCTACCTGCATCTTAACCCTACCGATTACCTGAAACAGCAGATCACGATCGTCGATAAATTAGGGATCGAACATCGGATCGATCTCGACCATACCGACTTTGCGCTGCAGCAACGGGCAAAGCTGCCTAAAAGTCATTTTCACAGATTAAAAAAGAGAAACGACTACGAGTCTGCAAAAAGAAGCCTTGATTCTCTTATTGACATGATTGTCGCAAGGAGCCAAAGAGGAATTGCCGATCGGGATCCGAATATCCGGCGCAATTGCGGTTTTGTTGGCGAGAAAGCGGTAGAAATCGACCTCGGTTCTTATACCCGAAGCGAGACATTGAAGATCCCTTTTATTTGCAAGGCAGACATCTATCAAAAGTCGCAGCAATTAAAGCGGATGATCTCTAAAGCGTACCCTGAGCTCTCCCCTTATCTCGACCAAAGGCTCAACGAGATCCTCTACCACACAGAATTCCCTACTAATTAAATAAACAGGATATAAGGATGGAAAGGATATGAAAAAATATCCTGTCCATCCTTATATCCTGTTATTTTCCTCCTGAACAAGCATTCTTTCTTATTTGGACCTAAAACTATCAAATTTCTTTATAGAAAAAACGGTATCGGGTATAGTTACCTCAATATTAAATGAGAAATTTGGTTATGGCAAAATTAATTACAATTGATGACACATCTTTTTTATCTAATGATTCTTGGAAAGACTCTTCAATTACTGAAAATCAAAAATATTGCAAAGAGTTAGAGTCTGGCAACATTCTTTTTTTTCCAACAGTCCCTTTCCAATTCCCTCAAGACGATCTCTCCTTTCTTCTAGCCCAACGTCAAACCGGCGCTGCAAACCGAAAGAACATTGCTTACAAGCCTCAAGCTGACCGGATCACCAATTTTGTCCACTCTTCGCCTGATCAAGCCGCAAAGCTGCTTGAGATCATGCGAAATTATTCCCGTAACGTCACCGCATTCCTCAAACAGCTCCTTCCTCCGTACGCTGAAAAATGGAAATTAGATTATGCCAGTTTCCGTCCCTTCCAAGAAAAGGGGAGAAAACTCAGGACCCGGGCGCGCAATGACCTCTTGCACACCGATGCATTCCCGACACGGCCGATGCACGGCAACAGGATCCTCCGTTTTTTTACCAACATCAATCCTTCCGAAAGCAGATATTGGATGACCTCCAACCCGTTCAATGAGCTCGCAGAGCAGTTCGGCGGCAAAGACCTTCCGTTTCCGAAAGGGATTTCAGATTCATTGTCAGAAAAGTTTCTTAACGCTGCAAAACAAGCTGGCAGAGCAATCGGGCTGCCTATCGCGTTGCGCTCTCCCTACGATGTCTTCATGCTCAACTTGCATAATTTCATGAAGGAAAACGCCTCTTTTCAAGAAACCTGCCATAAGGATTATTGGGAGTTCCCGCCTAATTCTTGCTGGATGGTCTATACCGATCTAGTCTCCCACGCTGCAACTGCTGGACAATACGCCCTTGAACAAACGTTCATCGTTCCTCCTAGCGGCATGGTCCTTCCAGAAAAGGCCCCCGTCAATGTGCTTGAGTCATTGACAGGACAAAAAATGGCCCGCACCTGTTAGCTCCTCCTGCAAAACTATACTGCGCGCGGGTAAAAAGTTAAAATTATGATAAGAAGGCGCCCTGAATTTGAGCCAGATTTATCGGCGCCGAAGCAGCTCAACTTAAATAAGTTGGGCGATGCAGGCGGGTTTCAAATTCAGTGGCTGCCGACGCTAGCAGAAATTAACTTTTTATTCGCGTGCAGTATAAATTCTTAACGCAAAAAAGAGAGGTTTTATGTCATTCCAAAGCTCCCAAACACCCTCCATTGGCGTTGAACTTGAAATGCAGCTGCTCGATCCTTTCACCAAAGACTTGAAAGCAGCGTCTATTCCTTTTTTAAGAAAATGCCGCCAATTGAAACTCTCGAAGATCAAATCGGAGATCCACCAATCGATGATCGAAGTGGAAAGCGGCATTTGTTCCAATGCCAAGCAAATTCGGAAAGACCTCTCTGAAACTTTGTCGCACGTCCATAGCATTGCTCATGAACTTGGACTTTCCGTCGCCACTTCCGGGACCCATCCCTTCCAAGATTGGAAAGAGAGGGAGTTTTACCCCTCGTCCCGCTATCTATTCCTTTATGAAAAATTCCGCTGGCTTGCCCAAAGGATGAACATCTACGGCATGCACGTGCATGTCGGGATCTCCTCTGGCGATGAGGCAATAGCCCTCATGAACGAAGCGGCGCGCTTCCTTCCTCATTTGCTAGCCCTGTCTGCAAGTTCGCCATTTTGGAGCAGCTCGGAAACGGGTTTTCATTCTTGCCGATACAGTATGATCGAGACATTTCCTTATGCGGGGATCCCTCCTTTTTTTCCAAACTGGGATTCTTACCGCACCTACTGCACGACCTTGCTCAACAACGGCGCCATTTCATCCCTTAAAGACCTCTACTGGTATATCAGGCCAAACTGGGAATACGGGACCTTGGAATTCCGCATTTGCGATGCGTCTCCCATGCTTTCAGAAACAATTGCGATTTCAGCGTTCATCCACTGTTTAGTTGTCTGGCTAGGAGAAAGGGAGCAGGCTGAGCAAAGAACCTATGAAGGGCAGCAGAGCATCCTTTGGCATTTACCTCATAATCTATGCAATGCTGCGCGCGATGGGCTCCAGACCACAATCATCGTAGATAACACAGGCTCAACAAAAAAGCTGAAAGAAGATATCGAAGACATGATCGATCGTTTAATCCCCATTGCCCAAAGGCTCGATTGCCTCCAGGAACTGCTGGATGTCAGAAAAATCATTGAGCTCGGCGTCAGTTCCGTGCGGCAATTCCAAGTATATGAAAAAACGCGGTCGCATGCTGCGGTCGTCGAAGCGCTGATCCACGAATGCGCTTACGATGAACCTGTGGTCTTAGCCTCCAAGTATGTTGCCAGACCGGCGAAAAGAAGCTCCAGGATCCCTTTAATCTCCAAGTGAACAGACCTTAGCGTCGATTTTTACTCAGATTTTTGCTCAATCCAAAAATAGAAGCCGCCAAGCCCAATATTGCAAAGCCTAGCAGCAAGTACATCGCATTCTGATATCCTTGGACAGGACTCGAAGGGACTCGAAATACCGTTCCAGAAACGGCGAGGCCAAGCGACCCTCCTATTTCTTGGATCGTAATCAAAGTTCCCGATGCTAAAGCTGCAAAATTCTTTCCTATCTGCGATGTTGCAATCGTAAATGTCGGCCCAAAAATTAAGGCCCAGCCTAATCCAAAAAAGAGAAAGCTCGTTCCAATATAGAAAAGAGAGGTCTCTTCAGAAAAAAAGCTCTGCAAAATTGCTGAAAGCGCAATGGATGCAAATCCGATAATAAACAAAAGCTTGGGACCGATTTGGTGATACCATCGAGCAACTGCCGTTGATAAAATAAAAACGGGCACCGTCATGCACAACAGAAGCGCGCCTACTGTTAAAGATGGCTGCATCCTCACACTGTGCAAATAAATCGGCGTCACAAAAAATAAAGCCCATATGCAGAAGATCAAGCAGAAGTTAGCCACGGATGAAGATAAAAAATTGCGATTGAGAAAAAATTCCGGACGGATGATCGGAACTTCCGATTTTTTTTCATGCTTAAGCAAGAGGGTTAAAAAGATGAGAGCGGCAGCAAAACAAAGGAGCGTTGGAATCGAAGACCATCCCCAATCAGGCCCATGGATTACGCCGAAAATCAAAGGAACAATCAAGAAAAATAATAAAAATAAGCCAGCCCAATCGATCTGAGCATCTTTTTTGCCCTGCTTGGATTCTTTAACTTTTGGAACGATGATGCTTATGCTTAGGAGAAAAATAGGAATGGGGAACAAAAAAATCCAACGCCAGTTTAATGAGCTCAGGATATAGCCGCCTAAGATAGGACCTATAGCGAATGCAAGGCCGGCAACGGCAGACCAAATTCCCAATGCTTGGCTCTTTTGCTTTTCTGAAAACAATTGGATAAGGAGAGCTTGCGATACCGGAAGAATAATTGCGCCTCCTATTCCCTGCAAAGCAGCGCTTGCGATCAACCAGCCAATACTTTGCGCGCTTCCTCCAACTATAGATGCCATCCCAAAGATAACGATCCCCAGCACATAATATTTCTTTCGTCCAAATGCATCGGCGAGCCTTCCCATTGAAACAAGCAGGACTGAAATAAAAATACCGTAGACATTCATGACCCACTGAAGCTGAACATATGACGCTTGAAAGGACTTTTTAATTGCAGGTAGGGCTACAAATATGCTTGAAAAAACCAGCGGTACAATAAATAAGCCCGCACAAATCGCAAAAACCTGCAGCCATACTTTCTTCATCGTTAGCCTGTGCTTGTTAGAATCTGTTGCAATCTAAGCTATAACTCAAAAACATTTTTGAGTGAACTTGTGAATAAAAAAACGTTTCACTATGTTGTTCGCTTCTTTTTTTGAGGTCAAAATCAATCGCTACCATAAAGGGAGGTAACACCAATGATCCATCATTTCTATAAACGCTGCGCCCTCAAATTTAAGCTGATTGCTCTGGGATTGGCAGGAACGTTCTCTGTGCAAGCAAACGATGCCTTTGACGCCACAATTCCAGTCGTCGACATGAATGACTACTTCAATCCTGAAACACGAGGACACTTTATCGAAGGGATTTCAACTGCATTGAAAGAAGTCGGATTTTTTGCCGTGATCAACACAGGAGTGGATGCAGAAATCCTTGATTCGGCCTATGAGACCGCAAAAAACTATTTCTCCTTGGACTATGACACAAAAATGAGATCCTTCAAAGCAAGCACAAATGGTCAAAGGGGATATGTTCCCGGCGAGTCTGCAAAAGGACAAAAAGTGGGCGATTTCAAAGAGTTTTACCACGTAGGGCGGGAGTACAACCTCAACCAGCAAGCAGCGGTTGGCAACTATGGAAACATCTGGCCGAACGAGATCAATTTGAAAACCCCGCTGTGCAATCTCTTTGACGCTTTAGAAGCTTATAAAGTTCCTCTTGAACAGGCGATCGCGGAAGCTATCGGCCAGCCGCTCGACTTCTTCACCAATATGACAAAGGAAGGAGATTGCCTTCTTCGCGCTATCCACTACCCTGCAAATCCTCCAGAAAATAGGATTTGGGCAGCAGCTCATACCGATATCAATCTCTTCACAATCTTGCCTCGAGCGACTGCAGAAGGGCTCCAAGTTCTCAACAAACAAGGGGAATGGGTCGACGTGCGCGTGCCTGAAAACGCCTTCATCATTAACGGCGGAGATATGTTAGAGAACATTACGAATGGAGAGTTCCGCAGCGGCCCTCACCGCGTGATCGATACAAACGGCAACAAAGAGAGATACTCGATGGTGATCTTTATCCACCCTAGAGCAGAAGATCGCTTGGATCCTCTTCCTCAATGTATCGAAAGGACCGGCGGCGTGCGCAAGTTTGCTAATGCGTCCCGATGGGAACTTCTTGAAGAACGCCTGGCAGACTTGGGCCTTGCTTCCCATGAAATGCTGGAGCATCTTGCTACATGCGGTATTATGGAACGGTTGATCGAAGTCAGACGCGCAAGTTCAAAAGCGATGAACAAGCTCCGCGAAGAGGGCTTGGCAACACAGGCTGTTCTAGAGGAACTGGACCGGATTGAAAGAGAAGGGGAAGAAGACCGGTTCTGCGGCTGCCGTTAATTCAGAGAAGTGCTCGCATAATGTGCGCGCATCTCTTCGAGGACCTTCTTGAAGGGCCCTGAAGTGGTTTTGCAAGGCGGCAAGCTGTTCAAAAACTGCTTGCCGTAATTTTTCTTCACAAGCCGATGATCGAGGCAGACAATGCAGCCTCGATCATTTTTTTTGCGCATCAGCCTTCCAAAGCCTTGTTTAAAACGGATCACGGCCTGGGGAACGGCATAATCATTGAACGGATCTTTTCCTTCCCGCTCCAATGCTTCGCTGCACGCTTGATAAATGGGCTCTGAGGGAACGATGAAAGGCAATTTCACAATGACCACGCAGCGCAGCGCTTCGCCCGGAACATCGACCCCTTCCCAAAAAGAGTTGGTCGCAAAAAGAACGCTTCCAGGCGTTTGTTTAAACTCCTCTAATAACACATGGCGCGATAGGTCGCCCTGCTTGAGAAGAGTATATTTGGAAAGCGTTGCATCGTTGCTTAACTTCTCAT
>JAFEGF010000081.1 GCA_018240225.1 Verrucomicrobiota bacterium | reverse complement strand
CAGATTGGTTATCCATGGATCGAATCTGGCATCTTTTCGCTTAAAGCTTTCGAAATGGTATCCTCCGCTATGGCGCGTTCCATTGTAATAGATCCACACCGTTTTCTCTTTATCAATCGGCTTGCCGGAAGGGAACCTCTCTTCAATATATAGGCCGGCGTCGCCTGTTCGGATAATTGCGACCGGTAAATCCTTTTTACCTAGGATATAATAAAAGTCTTTGTCGACCCATATGCGATCGGTTTTCAGCCTTTCTGCACGATAGGTGAGGATCCGTTGATGAAGTGCTTCAGGGACATCTTTAAAGAGTGTTGATTCATATTTACCTTCAAGGTCATCAAGATCTTTTTTGATCTGAGCCCCTTTAACGGTCGTTGAATCTGCAAAGATTTTTTTCTTTCCACCTTCCTCTTTCAGCGCGTTAACGACATAGCCGACTAAGAGCTCATCGTGAAGAGACTCGGGACTTTTTAAATATTCTGCTGCTTCATCGCGCAGTTGCTGTCCGGTTTTTTTCGATTGAGCATCCATTAACGAGAGTTGGTGCGAAACTGCAAGCGGTCCGCAATTGCCTCCACCGCCAGCATCATGGATGAGTTCTCTTCCAGAGCGGGCAGCAGCTGAAACAGGAGTGGTTTTAGCAACAACGACTGTTTTTCCTGCAGTGGTAGAAACCTGGGGTTTGGATGTAACAGGTTGATAGGAGCCGCGGTCCGATCGTAAAGTTAAAAGGAACTGGGTTAAAGGAACGCCTCTGCGCAGCTCAAGTTCTCTAAGAAGATTGTTGTATTCTTCAGCTTTTAGTCCTTCAACCCATTTCTTCAGAAATTTTAATTCTTCCGCGCTATAGGTTGTGATTCCGATGCTTAACTTTGCAAAAACGATATGTTCCATAAGCATCTTTTCATTCCCTTTAACATCAGGATTTGTATCATCCTCTACTAAAAAGCCTTCCTTTTCTTTCGGTGAAATATGCAGCAGCTGATATCTGACCCCCTTGTCAGGGTCAAGTCTGTTCTTTTGCATGTATTCGGTGATAAACGCAACGCAATCAGCTTGAGTGCAAAGGAAGCTTTTTGTGTCTTGATCGACTTGTTCAACAAATAAATAAGCGCTTGGAGGTTCTTGCAATGAAGCAGCCCCTTTACTAAAAAGCTCCGTAAATTCAGCTGATGCAGCAAAAAAACTAGGAGACATGATCGGTTGACTTGGAAGATCGCTCCATTCAGGAAATCCGCAATTTGGATACAGCCGAGGATCGTTCAGGTCAGTTGTTGAGAGACGGAACTTCAATTCTAGCTGAGAAAAAGGGGCGCATACTGAATGAAGCTTATGGCCGGTTTTTCTTCGTAAAGTCGTCGAGGTTGTTTGCTGTTGCTGTTGCTGCTGTTGTTGTTGCTGTTGCTGCTGTTCAATTGTCGATTGGCTGCTCTGATCTTTGTCAAGCGATCCTGGAACGGTTGGACTCAAGTGCTTTTCATGGCTTGCTTTGCTCTGAGTGAATTCACTTCCTTTGCGTTCAAGCTCAGAGAGGGCCTCATTGACGTTGATCGAAAGGGTAGCAAGTTCAGGTTGAAGCAATTCAAGCCGCTCTTTTTCATCTGTAAAGCTTTTAGCTACGGCAGCTGTTGTTTCAACCGTTGACGATGGAGTGTAGTAAGTACGCAAATTAATGCTTTTGTTGCTAAAGAAATAGCTTTTGGTTGCTGTGTGTAGTTTTCTCTCATTCTCCACGGTCTCTAAAAAAGCTTCTCGGTTTTCTGGAGAGCGGATCATCTCTATGGTCCCTTGAGGGCGGAATAGATGCCCTTTTAAATGCTTTCGCGTAATGGCTTCCGGCATCGATGAGAGGGCTTTGTAACTTTGGAACGTATCCTCGCTAATGGTCTGATCTCGGACGTTGCTAACGACATTCCCGACAGTAAGTTCACCAGATCCAGTTTCAGCTTTGATCTTTTCGCCGAGAGTTTCATGGACATAAATTTTTATCTCTTGGCCTGAGCCAAAGCGCCTTAATCTCCAGATGGCTTGTTCCCAGAGGCTGTATGTGGTCGTCGGCCCTGCGATCAAAGCGCCGTACCCGGATGGGATCTTAAAGTCTGTTCCACGGATATCCGCCGGAGCAAAATAGTAGAGGACGCGCGCCGGATCGATCAGCGCTGCGTCTTTTACCTTGTCGAACGGGCGGGTAATGATCTCTCCTTGAGGATTTTTGAAGGCGAGGAATGCTGTCTTTTGTTCCGGATCGACATAGATGATCTGTCTTTTAGCGCCTTCATTTGTTTTGAGGAGGTCTTGGACAAGTGCTGGCGTTGGCTTGCCGGGGATCGATGCAGCGATATTGATGATTGCTTTGCAATTGGGATCCTTAAGCAAAGTTTTGAATTGCTCGACTGGATCCTTAAATGTCCCGACGGGCTCATCGAGACCTTTGCCCATTGCTTGGAGGCGCAGCAGTAGGTCTGCGGAAATCGTCCTCGGTTCTCCGGAAGGTTCTTTCTCTAAAGGCTTAAAGCCTAAAAGCGCTGCCTTGTAAGGATCTTTTGTTCCGGTCGCTCCTGCGACAATCCTTGTTCCGATCAGATCAACGACGCGGCAGCTGATCTGTTTTTTATTGAGCTTGATTAATGCTTCATCGAGGAGAAGGAATCGAAGGAATCCCGCGCGAAGTTTAAAACCATCTGCAGAGTTTTCAGAAAAATGTGCATAAAGTGATTCATTGTTTGGACTTGCTATGTTCTCTTTAAGGGAGTCCAACCATGCTTTTGCAAATTGTAAAGAGGGGTCGTGAGGTTTTGTTTCAGCTTCTTCAGCACGGAACTCAATTTGCGGCAGCATCTGCTCGAAAATTTCTTGAGAAGGAGGGGTAACTACGTAGTTAAGGAAATGGTAGCCGACCAGTTCTGCTTCTTGGCCGAAGAAGGTATTATCCTTAGCTCTTTCCTCTTTACGCGGAGTTACGGTAAATCCATCTTGGCCCAAATCGTAGTCCATCCCGTACTGTTTCTTCAGGATCAGAGGCATTGTTGAGCTTAGCCACATCCTCCATCCGCCGACGATTTCCTGCACAGAGTTGTCAACGCCCTCTCCTTCTTGCCAACCAGGAAGTCCGTCTGGAAGCTGAGGCGGATTGTCTGGATCTGCCGGAGGGGCAAGATAAAGGGCGAATGCTTCCTTGTCGACCTTTGCTTTTAAGTCAGGACGCAATTTCTCATGCAATTCTCTACCGATCGCAATAGCGGCATTCCGGTATTCTTCAGGAGTAAGGACAGCTTGGGTGTTTTCGGCAAGGGACGTACGCAATTTTCTAATGTCGGGGTCTTGATTGGACAGAAGAACGGAGAATACGTCTTCTGCTCCTTGGTAGATTTTGGGGTCGATCGGATCAGGATTTCCATCTGCGTAATTATATTCCAACGAGAAGTTAAAGACCTCGTCCGCTTCATCCACCAAGAACCTTGCATTATGCGTATCTGGATCAAACATCGAATGGATCTTGCACAGCCAGAACTTTTGCGAGGACTTTTCGACCAGCAGCTTATAGAGCATGTCTAGCTGTTTTTTCTCCTCGCTTTCATCAGCCTTAGGTTTTTCTGCAACTGTTTCGCTCGGGGCCTCTTTCGCCTCTTTCTGCTTGGCATCGTATTGCTTTTTGACTTGGTCATATTGCGCTTTTAACTGAGACAGCTGACTGGAATATTCATGGATTTTATTTTCGACGGCAGCAAGTCTTGATGCTGTCGTCACGATATAACGGTGTGAGGTTTTGACTTCGAGCAGTCTCTGGTATTCTTGGCTTAAAGCTTCTGATGTTAAGTCGGGGCTTCGCTGGAATTTGAATTCATAGGCCCTTCGGTCCATCTCTTTTTTACCCTGTTCGATCAGCTCGTCCGTAAAGAGCACAACAGGAAGGAACCCTTGGCGGGCAAGCAGCCGTGCAACAAGAGGGAAAATGACGGAGGACTTTCCAAGCCCCATCCGCAATTCTTGAAGCGACGAAGGGTTTGCGATGATCGCTTCGATGGTCTCGATCTGTTCTGTCGTAATCCCGATCTGATAGAGGTAGCCATGAACGAGATATGCGCGCGAGAGCTCTTGGTTATCGAGGGTTGGCTTTTTTACATCTTTTGAGTAAATCGTCAGGTTGTCGGCCCGTTCGATCTTAGAAAGCACTTCGCCGGAAACAACCCGCCATTGGGTTTCCAACTGTAAAAGCTCGGTTTTTAATGCATCTCTTTGTTCTGGCTTCATAGCGGCCATCTGCTTCGTGATCGTATGCATCCGTTGGGAGATCTGCGCCAGTTCGGGGATGGACTGGGTCTCATTGAAGACAACTTGATGGTAAAGTCCTTTTTGAGTTGCTAAAAAGGCAAACTCTGTCAGGGCTTTTTCAAGGCGTCCTTGCCGCGCTTTGTCGGCAAGGTTCAATTCGCCCATTTCATACTTCTCTAAAAGGGCATGGAAGACTTCTTCTTGCGTAAAAATTTCGGGATGGTTGAACTCATGGGAAAGACCTAACTCATCGGCGGCATCCTTGGCATCATGCAGAGCTTGGCTCTTGAGGTGATTGGTCTGGCTTGTCAAAGCGTTCATTTTTTTGACGAGCTCGTCTCTTAACGGTTTGAGCTGGGCTTGCGCAACTTGTCCTCGGCTGCTTTCAATCTGGCTTCTTCGAGAAGCTGCAACAGCTTCGATACCTGCCCTCATTCTTTGGTTTTCATGGGAAGCTTGCGGATTGTTTTCAACCTTTTCGGGAAAATGCTCAAGCAGAAGGCGTGTTTGCTCATCCAATTGTTGGACTTGGTTTACTTTTTGCAGGGTGTCGTAGTTTTGAACAAGGCCCGTGAGACCTAATTGCAGATTTTGAGGATCAATGGCAGGAGGTAGTCCATCATTGCGTTTTAATTCGGAAGCGAAGAAAAGGAACCACTCTGCGGGGGTTTTGGGAGAGCTAATCGTTTTTGTGCCGTTTTTGACTGCAGCATAATCTCTTAGAAATTGAGCTTGTTGTTTGGAATGCTTGCCCATTTCTGCAACAAAAGTTTCAATACTTGGCGTTTGATAGGCAGCTGCAAAGAAGTCTTGGTGCCAATTTGTCGTAGCTCGCTGGGTCAAGTCGCTAAGAGACACTTCCGTTACTTGGAACGGAGGAGGGGTAACTTCGGTTTCTTCCAGCTCTTGAATCCTGCTCTGAAGCTCAGCCTGATACCGCATGGCCATTACAGGAGCTTTCGTTTCGTATAAGTGGCGCAGCAGCTCAACAAACTGCTTGCTTTCTTTGAAATAAGAAGCATCCTCTATCTTCTGCCTGATTTCTTGGTACAGGGCTTTTTCTTCCTCTGGAATACTTGGACTTTGCGTCAGAGCATCGAGGAGGTTTTCGATGGATCCCCACTCAGGCTCGAGCCTTGCCGATAAACTCACAGCATCCGGAGGGGTGAGTATTCCACTGATTGGCTGTGTATTGAATACATTCAACAGGTTGGAAAAAATCTTCTCAGTCTGATCTTCTAAAGACTTTCTGCTTACATCGTGTTTTCCAAGATAGTATGCCTGAAGGAACCGTCCGATCATCCATTCGCTTGGGACCTGCATCTCGGTAAGCAGGTCGCTTTTAAGTTGAAATGTTTCTGGAGGAAGCGGAGCGGGTAATTGGATTTTTTGTTTGGGGTATGCCAATTGGGTCTTTTTGAGCTCGGCCAAACTGAGGAGGATGCTCCTTGCTGTTTCCACAGCCTTTTTTAATTCGGGCTGCGTATCAAGTTCCAGCGGCAGGCTAGCATAAAGGGGCGCCAAGGCATCTAGATCTTCAATAGTCTTTGCTGAAGAGATCGCTTGCCAGTAGTCCCAGAAACGGCCAAGCATTTCCTGCGGGGTTGCTTGACAGCTTAGCTTGCTCAACGTGATTCCTTGCGCTGGCGGCTGCATCATCAAGATCAGGTAAGGCGTAAATTGTTTTAAATCTGTCAGCTGGTCAAATGCGGTAACAATGTGTTGCGAGGGCTGTATTTTAGGAGCTTCTGTAGATAACTCAAGAATGGCTTGAAGGGATTGCGTCCGTCGTGTTTGCAACTCATTAAGCTCAGAAGATGTCAGCACAAGTTTTTTCTGTTGAAGCGATTGGACTGTTTCAGGGACTTGCATTGCATGTTCATAAGCGTCATAGAGGTTTAATAAGCGGGTGGTGTCTTTGTGATATTGCTCCCAGTTAAACCTCTCAAAGTTGCTTCGGCCAAAAGACTCTCTTTGGACTCTGGAAATAAGAAGCGATGCCTTTAATTGGAAGGCAATGGCTTTATTCGTTGCTGCAGGCAAGGACTGTAAGTTTCTTGCAATTTGCTCAAAGAGGTCGGCCTCTTCTTTTTTGATCAATGAGCGTGAACCGTTGACCTGGTTCAAGAAAAAGAGGGCTTGGTCGACATCCCCTCGCGCATAGGACACGGTTGCCAGATAGAGGAAGGAGGACGGAGTTCCATGCCAATTGCCCTTTGCATCCTGGGTCACGACCAACTGCGGCGTGCCAGTCATTTGGACAAATTCTAAAGCCCTTCCTGTTGCAGAACCTGCTAAGGCAGGTTGGAGTTGATGGGGCCATATGCGGAGCTGATAGCCATCGAACTCTTCTTTCCCATCGCTGCGCTTCTTTGTTTTAACCAGAGGGAGCATAAAGCTTTCAAAACTATCCCCGAACATTTCTCTAAAGCGGTAAGAGCCTTGGACTTGGAGGAACAGTCCTTCTTCGCCAACCACTTTCCAGCGGTTGTCCACGTGTTTGAGTCGGAGGTTTTCTTTTAGGAAGACGATCTCGTCTACGCCGTCTTCTTGTGGATTGAGAAGCATCAGCATATTGCTTGGATCGCAGCATTGGAAAATTTTGTTAGCTTGAAAGGTGTTGTCAATAGCAACTTTTTGCCTTCCTTTCGCCGACGGCATCCAAATTCCTGTGAGCTGTTGAGAGGAGGAAAGGTCCAAATGAAGCACTTGGCTATCTGCGAGTAAAGACTTGCCTGTCTTCCATCGGTTTTGAGGAGCGATGAATAAAAGGGCGGAAGGTCCTTCGCCATTCGCTTTGACCCAGATCCCTTGTTGCTTCATCAACCGGGAAAGTGGGATGTCATCTCTGACAATCGCAGAAGAAAACACATATTCGGCGCCATCAATGGTTTGACTAATGCGTGTGATCGAACGGTCTTCGATATTGCGGCGGATCTCAAAAGTGCGGTCTCCGACAGACCACTTGTAGAGCTCTTCGATGCCTAGATTGCGGTAAGTAGCATTAAAAGATTGCTCGCCAAAAATACGAACATAGAGGGGATCTCCGAGAATTTCAGAAGGGAGTTCCAGAGCTCCTCGGACAGCTTCTTTTAAAATGACCTGCGAACCTGCATTGGCAATATTTAATTGGTGAGATCCCAATGTATAGATATAATCGTTCTGGCTGTCGCGCTGCCAATCCATGCCGACTGCAGTTATTTTGGGAGCTAGCAGGGAGCATACCGTGTTGCATAGCTGCTGATCAGATTGGAGCCTTTCATCGATTGCTGGAAGAACACTATTTTCCATCTTGGTTTGGACGAGGTAAAACAGTTGGGGCAGCTCGCTATCAGATGCAGTTTTCTGGACAGACGACCAAAACTCTAGATAAGACGCAAGCTCTTCTGCGGTTGCGGATTCGATTTTTTCCTGGGGAAGAAGGCTTAAATAGTGGAGCCTGGCAGTCACTTGGGATGGATCGTTTAACTGTTGTTCCCAGTCTTTTGGATTTACTGTAGCCCTGCATAGCTCTGAAATCGACTTCAGGTGCTTTTGCATGTCTTCGGCGTTATCCTTAATATCCTTAGGCCTTGAGAGCAAATGAATTTTGTCTTGTCTTAGGTAGGCGTAAGGCCTCATTTCCTTTTGAAACCGTTCAATAGAGGGTTCGTCATCCGTATGAACTGTATCCCATTTGCTTTGGAAAAACGCAGCCCGTTCCCCTACTTTTTCCATCATCTCATCAATGAAGGCTACCGCTTCAGTCTGGTGGTTCAGTAGAGCTTTTCCTCTGAGTTCGGATAATTTTTGAAGGCCTTTAAGAAGCTGTTCCAGGTAAAAAGGCGCAGAGCAAAGGGCTGAATCGACTCCAGACAAAGTAAAGGCTGTGCCTTCGATCGAGTATTTCGAAAAAGCGTTCCATAGCTGCATTCTAACAAGAGGATTTTCGAGCAGGTGCGGATTAGCTGCAATAAATCCCAGAACGTGTTCTAGCGTCAAATGTCTGTTTAGTGGAGAAACCAAGCCCAATAGATCTGTTAGCTGCATTACAGATAAGCCTGGGATCTGAGTGGCTCTCGCTTCAGAAAGGTGTTGGAGGGTGTAACCATCGTTTGCTATAGCATGAGGGACATGGTGATGAGGGCTTTGATTTTTTTCTAGCTGTTCTTGATCTGTGGATGGAGAATACCTTGCTTCTCGGCTGCTTGCAATCCAAGATGGCAGAGAGCCGCAAAGCATGCTATGGATGGAATGGTTTGCCGGGGGAGTGTATTCATTGAGGGTCCCTGGCAGTCCAAAAGGAAAGTATTCAACCCCTCCACTATCAGTTTTGTTCAGTCGGAGAGTGGGATAGAGCGTGCCTGATAGAGTTGGAAGGTAAGTTTCGCTGACAGATAAGGTGATGCGCGATGGCATTTGGTCCACTTTTTCCCGCAAAAGAGAACGGTGCCGCCGCTGAAGATTTTTAATAACCGCCTCTTGATCGGTTGGGTCTTCTACACCGCGTCGTGCGTCTGCGACCAGTCCCATTGCAGCAGTCCCTGCAGCTAACTTGCTTGAATAGCTAACGAATAGCGAGTGCTCCGGATGTTGTGCAGAGCGCAAAAAGAGCTCTGCGCGTCGCATGCCGCTGACGAAATCAGGAAGAAATTGCTGAGTCGGGTCTGACGGAGGGTCGATCTCCTTAAGGCAGCTTTTCAGGAATTCAAATTCACTAGAGTCCCTATTTTTACCAGAAAAAATCGTTTCTAGCTGTTTCCTTCGAGAATTAAATTCCATAGAAAGCGGCTTTGAAGCGCTATCATTGTAATCTTTTTGGTATTCGTCATACCCGCTGCTGATCTGGTGAAGATTGTAGATATAGTGCCAGTTCCCAAAACGTGTCTGATCAGGAGCAGCTTCGACGTAGCAGCTATCAAGGCAGATGCTTTCCCGTGCTATCATATCTGGAATTTCATCCCCTGGAGCGGGCATTTCATTAAGCCATAGAGAGCGGATCCCTTCAACTTTATCCAAAGTCATTGGATCTGATCCCAATTGCAGATAAGGATCGTATGCCAAGGATTCATAGAGGTATAGTAAATCTCCGCTGAACCGATCAAATGAAAGAGAAAGGGCTTGTTCCCTAGATAATCCACACTCGCGTGCAAGATGGCCAATGTAGTAGGGTTCGGCGGTTTTTATGAATTCGATCCAAAATGGGTCCTTTGCGTTAGGTAATCCGTCGGGGATCGGAGCAGTCACCACCTTGCCTTGCGCGTGAGCTTTAATCTCTTCATAGAGTTCAGGTTTTGCGAAGAGCTTTGCAATCAAGTCCTGCTTAGCAAGATTTGTTCGTCTTCGAGCTAGATAGATCAGAGTGGCTTGGTTCTGAAAGAAGTTTACCAGCTCGACATTGTTGCAAAGAGGGTGGTTCAACCGTAATTTAGCTTCAAATAGATATTGGGAGGCCAAAGTGAGCTGGTCGCTGATCTGTTTGAGTTCTTGGTCGTCAAATTGGTTCCAAACGGAAGGATCGGTCAAAGGAGGAAGCTTGTCTAACAGTGCATTTGCCAGCTTGGCAGCTTGTTCATATTTTTTCTCGTCGATCAGTTCAGAAGCCCTTGTTGTGATCGATTGAATGGAAACGATGAAATCGGCTTTATCCGCACCATTTGATAATACGTTGGAGACTGTTTGAAGTTCCGCTTTTTGGGAACAGATTCCTTTCCCGCCTTGGACAGCGGTGGGCTCTGCCACCGTTTCAGAAGGGGAAACGGTGTGAAAAGAGAGCTGGATCGGTTTTGAAACGGGAGCCGTGCGCAACTCCGCGGATTGGGCTAGCTCTTGCTGTCTTGCGTAGCTTCTTGCAAAACGGTTCCTTGCTTTGAGAAGATCTTCATAGATTGGGATCATGTGTTCTTTTGCTTCAGGGCCGAATTGCTTGGTCAGCTTCTTTTCGAGTTTTTGGACGCGCTCTTCAATTCTTGCAAAGTAGACTTCGCGGCGAGACTCGTCCATTCCAGCGGCATATTTGCATAAAGAGCGCACCATGAACCGGGTCGTCAGGAACATAAACCGGTTTTTATCTTCCGTTCCCAGTGTTGTTTCCTGGCTGCCTAATAAAACTGCAGCGAGCTTCCACGGATCTGTCGTTGGCGCCGAAGCGAACTTCTGGTTCATTGCTTGGCTTGTCTCATCCAATGCTCTTTCAGTAGCGCCATAATTGATCAGCGAATTGCGGATGGCGTCTTGATAGGAAAGGGGGGCTGGCTGAGCTTCGGGGGCTTCTGTGACCTGAATGCCCAGCGCAAGCGCCTGCTTGCGCTGCGCTTCCGACAAGGCATAAG
>JAFEGF010000080.1 GCA_018240225.1 Verrucomicrobiota bacterium | reverse complement strand
CGTGCTTTGGGCCGATACAGCGGATAATCCCACCAAAATCAAGATCTTCACCAAAACCGATTGTGTTTGGATAAAGAACATTTGGGAAAGTCCTGGCAACCAGGACAGGAAATTTGTCGATTCCGGGCACAATGGAGCCGGCATGATCGTTGAAGAAATCGAGAATGGCAGACGCTACCAATGCAATGATGGGACTCCCGACGCAAATTTTGCCGATATCATCTTTACTATACGGAAATTTATCTAAGCATACACATAAGCGAACAAAAGTTTAGCTCGGCTACCAGACATTTCTTAATTTCCAAAAAGGCGCTTAAGACTCTACTTCAATTCTTTGACGACGTTCTTCGAGAGTTTCGCCTTCATACAACCAATATATTGGCCCTTGAACTTGAGTAGATTTCCAGCCAACCTTACTAAGCAATTCCGAAGCAATCGCGCTTAGGCTTTTTACCTCCCCCTGGAATTCAACGTTTCTATCGTCAACGACCTTACAAACGATATTCTCGTCACGAACAAATCGAAGCTCAGCCCCAATAGGAACTTGGGCTAATGAAAAGCGAAAAGGGGGCCGTCTAGCTCCGTACTCTTTCAGTTCCGCAATTTCTTCGGGATCATTTTGTGGAGTCACTTCTCTAACGGCCACCAGTAAAAGAGCTGCTTTCACTCTATTAGCATCTATTTGGAAAAATTCTCTTTTCGGTGAAATTCTATGATTTCCAAACGCTTCTTGCAGTTGTCGTTCTACAAACTTTCCATTTGTAACAACAGCTGCATAGTAACAGGTAAAAGGTAATGGAACTGCCGTTGAATTGGATAGCTCTTTGATTCGTTGATCTATACTAGTTGCTGTTACACCAATCTTTACCAGTCCCGGCATGCATGCATTTGTTAAGATATATACTATCTCTTCCATCACGTAACCTCATCAATTTTTATATATTCGACCGCTTGTGCAGCAGCCCGATACTTGCAAAAATCACATTCATGTCCTGATTCAGGGAGATCTTCACTATTCAGACAGTTGAACGCAGCTTTAATAGTCGGTTCAATCCAAGATGTGTCTCCTTCATGGGAAATAAGCACTCTTTCAAATTCAAGCCTATCTACAAAAGATTCACTGTCTTTAAGCGCATTTGCAAACACAAAATAAGCTGTTTTAGACACTTTAAATCCCTTCATTTGGAATAACCACTGATAGAACTCAATCTGTTTTTGATAGCTAATTAGATAACGGTCTGTCTTAACAATTTCCCCGTTCTTCTTTCTTTTGGGCTCTAAAGTAATTTCTTCAGTTGTAGACTTAGCCTTATAATCGACGATTGCAAGTTCTCCTGTCGGTAACAGCCAGACATCGTCAATAGCTCCGTATAAGCAAAAATTGGTAGACAAATGAAGGTATTGGATCCCTACTTTGTTATTTCTCCAATCCTCAATTTCTGGATGTGCAAAGGGTACAGCCTCAATCCCTTTCTCTTTGAGAAATGGATGTACAATCCCTTTTTCCCTATACGAATCAAATTCTCTTTTGAGAAGAGTATCTACTGTATTGTTAAGAGTAAAAGGAGCTCCTGACGGCTTAGAAACTCCTAGCTTTCTATCGAGATAAAAGCACCTCGGACATTGACAAAACAAATCGACCTTGAAACGGCTTAACCGAAAAGGCTCACTTAAGTTTACATTATAAAGACCAGCCTTCTTTGCCAACATAAACCTAATTTTAAAATTAAACAAATTAATTAAATAACAATTTTAATTCCGAACAACTATAATTACAACCAAATAAATTATTTTCAGACGCCTGGCAAAACACGAAGGCTTAGTCTTTGTTATTTGTGAATCGGAAAATATTCCGTGGTGTTGTTTGTTAATCATGGCTTGAAATATGCTTGAAAACCGTCAATACAGTGTGCCAACAACAAGGATTTTTTAACGATGACTGGTAATCTCAATAACATAGAAAGCCTAGAAGATACCCTCTGGACTGCTGCAGACAAACTCCGGGCGGAATCTAAGCTAACTTCCAGTGAATATTGTATGCCCGTTTTGGGAATCATCTTTTTGCGTCATGCAGCTAATCGATATAACGAAGCATGTCTGCAAATAGCCAAAGACCAGGCTGCAAACAAGATGGCGAACCGAGCACCAATTAAGGCAGACTTCATTAAACGGCGCGCTTTAATGCTTCCTAAAGAAGCACAATATGAAGAATTATTGAAGCTTCCCAAGGGATCTAATCTTGGAACAGCTCTTGTCAATGCAATGAATGCCATTGAACGAGACTTCGAGCCGTTACTTAATCAACTCCCCAAAGAATATGAAAAATTTGACAATGATCTCCTTGAAGATCTTTTGCGCAATTTCGATTCAGAAGCTCTCCGTAAAGCATCTGGAGACATTTTTGGTCGGATTTACGAATATTTTTTGATGAAATTTGCTATGCAGGGAGCTCAAGATAATGGAGAATTTTTCACTCCCCCCTCGCTAGTTCAAATGCTGATTAACGTTATTGAGCCTGACAGGGGCATAGTCTGCGACCCCGCATGCGGCTCTGGCGGAATGTTTGTACAATCTAGTCATTTTATTGAGCGAAGCGGCGCCGATACCAGTCATCGATTAACATTCTATGGTCAAGAAAAAACGGCCACAACAATCCGTCTCGCTAAAATGAATCTTGCTGTTCATGGACTTGAAGGTGAAATCCGCGAGGCAAATACTTTTTATGAAGACGTACATTCCCTCTATGGAAAGTGCGACTATATTTTGGCCAATCCTCCATTCAATGTAGACATGGTTGATGCAGAAAAGGTCAAAGACGATCGGCGCCTCCCATTTGGTTTACCAGGTGTGAATAAAGAGAAAAAGGTGTCTAACGGTAACTATCTCTGGATTTCCTATTTTCATAGCTACCTCGGACCAAAGGGACGAGCCGGGTTCGTCATGTCTTCACAGGCATCCAGTGCAGGGCATAGTGAAGCTGCTGTGCGGCGCAAGCTCATTGAGACCGGCGATGTGGATGTAATGATATCCATTCGTTCTAACTTCTTCTATACTCGCACAGTCCCTTGCGAGCTATGGCATTTCGATAAAGGCAAACCTGCTGATCGAAGAGATAAAGTCCTGATGATCGATGCACGGAATATCTATCGAAAAGTTACCCGTAAAATCTATGATTTCACTCCTGAACAAGCTCAAAATCTCAGCGCAATTGTTTGGCTCTATCGTGGTCAATCCGATCGCTTTATTTCACTTGTGCAGAGCTATCTCGTTCGCACACTTGAAGAAGCCTCCAAAATTTCAGGTCGGGCATCCTCATATCGAAAAGCTTATGATAACTTCTCGGCTTCCTTAGCACCTTTTTTTCAATCGCTATCCAAAGAATCAACGCTCCACGTCCTTATCAAGGAACGTGATGATGCATCGAGAGCCTGTATTCAAGAGCTAGAAATGTGGACAGCTAAGATCGCAAAAGATTGGAAAACATCTTGTGAAATAACACTTGATGCACAGAAAAAACGTTACGAAGAACTAGGCGAGCTTGCCGACGCGTGTCGACGCATCGTCAAAGATGTAGATTTCGTCTATAAACTTTCGACTCGATTGGTCGATGCTGCCGAAAAAGAGAGTAGAGCTCGCACCCAAAATTCTTGGGACAGTCGAGTAATTGGTCGGCTTGGGAAGGAACTCGACAGAAGCCGCAAAGAGATTATAGAACAGCTGAAAGATACTGCCTATTTCCAACGTCAAGCCGATTGGCTCCTCAAACGCTTTCCTGAAGCTTGTTTTGCGCCCGTGCCCGGACTATGTTGCGTTGTTACTCAATCTGAGATGGAGGCCGCTGATTGGAGTCTCACTCCAGGCCGCTACGTGGGCATCGCTCCATCTGAGGTTGATGAGAATTTTGACTTTGAGCAAGTTATGCGTGATATTCATGTTGAACTGGCCGACCTGAACCACGAAGCTGAAGCCCTGGCAACGAAAATTCAAGAGAATTTTGTGGAGTTGGGGATATGAAAATTAAGATGTTGCGTTTGGCCGATCTGACTGTTTTTTTGGGGAGGGGTATTTCTCCACGATATGTCGATAAAGATGGTTTGGTTGTTTTGAATCAAAAATGTGTGCGAGATAACAGAATAATTTTTTCATCATCACGGTTCACTGACTTAAATCAAAAAATAACCAAAGAAAAATTACTCCAACCTGGTGATATTTTAGTGAATTCCACTGGCACTGGCACCGTGGGTCGCACTGGAATATTTTGTGGAGCAGAGTTCCCTGTCACAGTAGACTCTCACATAACTATTGTTCGTTCTAATAAAGAAATTGATGCAAAATATCTTGGGCATTACTTAGCGAATATTGAACCTTTTATTGAATCACTTGCCAAAGGAGCTACAAACCAAAAAGAGCTCTCCTCGAAATCATTGGCCGAACTGGTAATTCCCCTCCCGCCATTATCGACACAAAAAAAAATTGCATTCATCCTCTCAACATACAACGACCTAATCGAGAACAACCGACGAAGAATCGCCTTACTAGAAGAATCAGCTCGCCTACTTTACCGAGAATGGTTTGTTCGCTTCCACTTTCCTGGCCATGAACAAACCCGCATTGTCGATGGCGTGCCTGAAGGTTGGAAGCAAGCAACTGCATTTGGTGCTATGCAAATTATGAGTGGCGGAACTCCAAAAACCACGACATCCGAATTTTGGGATGGAGAGATCCCTTTCTATACTCCAAAAGATTCTGTTAATGAATTCTATGTCCTAGATTCTGAGAAACATGTAACAGAGCTTGGGTTAAATAATTGTAACAGTAAATTATACCCGAAAGATACGATTTTCGTTACGGCACGAGGGACTGTCGGAAATCTAAATCTAGCGCAGAAGCCAATGGCAATGAACCAATCTTGTTATGCGCTTGTAGGACGAGATGGAATTCTGCAGAAATTTTTATTCTGCGCGTTGCGTGAGACAATTCAACATTTTCAACAACATGCTGTTGGAGCAGTTTTCGATGCTATAATTGTTGATACTTTTAAGCTTATCCCTTTTGTTATTCCTGAAAAGAAACTAGTGAAACTGTTTGAAAACGAAGTCGACCCAATTTTTCAACAAACTGAAAATCTCTTACTACAAAATCAAAAGCTCAAAGCTGCCCGCGACCTGCTTCTCCCTCGCCTGATGAATGGAGAAATCGCAGTATGAAAATGAGAACCTACAGGAGCAGCTCTTAGAACATGGCGTATACTGATATAAACAGTGAAGATAGATTGGTGCAGAGAACCATTGCAGAGCACTTGGAAAAGGCCCTTGGATGGGAAAGCATCTATGCCTGGAAAGATGAAACTTTTGGGTCTGAAGGTACATTAGGTCGTAGGGACACCCGCGAGGTAGTCTTAGTTCGAGACCTTCGTGCAGCACTAATTCGGCTTAATCCTAATCTCCCACTGTCTGCTATTGAAGAAGCTCTAGGAAAACTAACACGTAGCGATTTTTCACGTTCGTTGATTCAGCACAACCAAGAGTATTACCGATTCATTCGAGATGGAGTTCCAGTCAGTTTTCGTGATGAGCGAGGAGAGTTACGACACTCTTATGCAAAGGTAATCGATTTCCAAAACGGATTTAGTCTAGACAGGGAAAAAAACAACCGATTTGTCGTTGTCCGAGAACTGAAAATAACTGGCCTAAAAGCTCCGTGCTACAATCGTCGAGCTGATCTTGTTTGCTTCGTAAATGGCCTACCATTGGTCTTTTTCGAGCTTAAGGCTGTATATAAGAACATCCGAGCCGGATTCGACGGTAATCTAAGCGACTATTTGGATGAAAACGTGATCGCACATGCGTTTCATCACAACGCATTTCTTGTGGTAAGTAATGGCCATCGTGCTCGCTATGGATCAATTACAAGCAAGTGGGAACATTTCTATGAATGGAAACGTAGCGATGAGAAGCAAAAAGGTGATATTGATACCAAATTTCTACTAGATGGAATGCTTGCTCACGATCGTCTCCTAGATCTCGTTGAAAATTTCATCCTTTTTGATGCTAGCAAGCCAGGATCGATCCGAAAAGTCGTAGCACGCAATCATCAAGTTCTCGGTGTAAATAATGCCGTGGATTCAGTACGGCGACAAGAAGATCTGAAGAAACTATTTCCTCCCGATAAACGCCTCGGCTATCGAGTAATTGAACTGCCGAAAGAAGACTTTGCTGATCACGATTCCATTATGGATACTGAAGCGACATCAGATGAAAAACACAGAAAGCTCCTGAGCTTTCCTGAATCTGCACACCCAGATCTTGGAAAACTTGGTGTGTTTTGGCATACACAGGGCAGCGGCAAATCATATTCGATGCTCTTTTTTGCAGAGAAAGTTCGTCGACAAATTTCTGCCAAGTTTACATTCCTAATAATGACTGACCGAAATGACCTCGATAGCCAAATCTACCGTACGTTTATTGGCACAGGTGTAGCTGAAAAGGGAACTCCCCGGACTAGTACGGGAGATGAATTGGAGCGATTGCTCAAGGAGAATCATCGTTATATATTTAGTCTTATTCATAAATTTAATAAAGACGTTGACCCATTGAAGCCATACAGTTCGCGTGATGACATAATTGTGATCTCCGATGAAGCTCATCGCACTCAGACAGGAAAACTTGCTCGGAATATGCGCGTAGCTCTTCCTAATGCAGCTTTCATAGGTTTTACTGGAACTCCATTATTTAAGAATGATCATCTCACAAAGCGTATATTTGGTGGGTATATCTCCCGCTACGATTTTAAGCGTTCTGAAGAAGATGGCTCGACCACAAAGTTAGTCTATGAAAACCGAGGCGAAAAGCTTGGAATTGCTCGACTCGATCTCAATGACAAAATCTCAGACGCTATTGATAAGGCCGAACTAGATCCTGATAAAGAAGCCTTATTGGAAAAGCTTCTGGGTCAAGATTATGAAGTCATTACTGCGGATGATCGGCTAGATAAAGTTGCCTCCGATTTTGTTGAACATGCAACAGCTAGGTGGGAATCTGGCAAATCACTACTGGTCTGTATCGACAAGATCACTTGCGCTCGAATGTATCAACGTATAATCCCCCGATGGAAGGCAAAACTAGAGGCCGTCAAGAAAGCCGCTGCGATTGAAACTCAGATAGAGAGACGCCAGTATCTCGAGAAACAATCAAACTGGCTTGAAGAAACAATCATTGAAATGATCATCAGCGAAAGCCAAAACGAGGTCGCTGATTTCAAGAAGTGGAATTTTGATATTATCCCTCATCGGGGACGAATGAAACAGGGCTTTGAAATTGGCGATGAACGAGTTGATGTTGAATCAGCGTTCAAGAATCCAGAGCACCCATTTAGAATAGCTATTGTTTGTGCAATGTGGCTGACCGGTTTTGATGTCGAATGCCTATCGACCCTTTACATTGATAAACATATGAAAGCTCATACCCTCATGCAGGCGATTGCCCGTGCCAATCGTGTGTATCCTGGAAAAGATTTTGGCTTGATTGTTGATTATAATGGAATGCTTAAGAGTCTTAGAGAGGCTCTTGCTCAGTATGCCTTGGGCGATGATAACAGCACCGACGAAGAGATTGTCGTCCCAATCGAGGAACGTGTAGATGCTCTTCGTACAGCTATCGAAGAAACCGAAAAACATCTAAACGGATTGGGGTTTGAAGTCAATCGACTGAACGGTGCCAAGGGGTTCCCAAAGATTGAAGCGCTAGCTGATGCCGTAGAAGTCGTTTACACATCGGATGAATCAAAACGCCGCTTTGAAATCATGGCAAGGCTAGTTTTCATTCGTTTCAAGGCTCTAGTCACAGAACCTGCTGTATACACATTCGCCGAGCGACATGATAATATCGAGGCAATTTACAAAAAATTGCAAGAGCGCAGAGACACCGCTGATGTTTCAAGCCTGCTCAAAGAACTTCACAAGATCATAAACAATGCAATTGCTACGCAAGACTCAGGGAATGATAAAAAAGAATCTAAACGCTTTGATCTCAGTATGCTTGACTTGGAAGCCTTGCGAGATGAATTTTCAAAAAAGGCTAAAAGAAAAGCCACAGCTATTCAGGACATCTTCAAAGTTGTCGAAGACAAATTGGCATTAATGCTCAAAGATAATCCTCAGCGAATGGACTATTATAAGAAATATAGTGAGATCATCGCCGATTACAACCGCGAAAAGGATCGGATTACGATCGAGGAAACATTTGCGCAATTGATGGGCCTCGCCAACAGCCTTGACGCAGAACAGAGGCGCGCTACTGAAGAAGGCCTCACGGAGGAAGAACTCGCACTTTTTGATCTTCTGACCAAGGAAAATCTGAGCCCCTCTAACAGAGAGAAGGTAAAACAAGCTAGCAGGCAATTACTAGAGTCGGTGCTCGCTTTAATTGAGCCCTTGGAGCAATGGACCGAGAAAGAACGAACAAAAGCGGAAGTCGAATCTCATATCCTTGACAGTATTTACCTAATGCTGCCGTCTCCTCTATTCAATGCCAAAGAACAAGATGAAATGGCCCGACGTGTTTATCAGCACATCTGGCAGCAAAGCGCCAGCGGGCAATATCGTTCACTAAGAGTTTAATGTTTAACAACATCTGAAAAGCTAGCAAAATAAAAACAAATATTATGATGAATATTAAAGAATCAAAAGTGAATATCGTAAAGGCATTCGCAAAAGAATGGGCTAAATGTTCAAATGCAAAATCCATTCTTCACATCAAAGCCTCAACCTTCCATATTTTTGACCAGATCGATTCAATCAAACCGTATGAAGTATCTTGTGCTCAAGAGATCCCTGAAGAGAAATCTTTTGATCTGATCCTTGGTGATTTCCCACTCTATTTGGAGTCCACAAAATGGAAACATGAAGGTGAAACTATCAATATTTATAAGAACTGGATTGAACTACTGAAATCCTTATCGTCGCTTTCTGATGATGGAGCAAGCATTGCCTTATTAGAGCCATTTGGATTTGCAGGAAAACGCGGGCAAAAATTCGAAAAAGAATTGAATCGGAATGGGTTTCATCTTAATGCAATCTTTAATACACCGCACAAGCTTCTATCCCCAGAAACACACATAAATCCTATTATTACCATTATCACAAGAAAACAGGCAGATAAAATCTTAGTAACCGAATTATTGGATATCGAACAAGCTCAAGATGCAGCTAGGGCATATTTTTCATCTTTAGGAGGCAAAGACTGCATAGGGTTACAACATATACAACGAGATAGTTTTTGTGGATTTGATAATTTAAAAATATCACAACAAATTGAACGACTTGAAACACAATATAAAAGCTACAAACAATACACCTTAAATGAGTTGGCTATCGCTATAAATTCTATTAACAGGATTAATCAATTTCAAGAACAAGAGAATGCAATTTACATTCCATGTCAAGGAAATGACTCACCAGTGATCAGCTTCATTTCTGATGCGAAAATGATACACCAAAATTACATTCAAGTAATACTTAAAGATATTGCTCTAAACGAATATGTTTCGTCATTTTTCAAATCCACTTTAGGAAAACTAGTCCTTAGTTCGTTTTTTTCAGGAACTGTTATTCCATTTCTAAATCGGGAAAAAATAAAACATGCCATGGTTCCTCTTCCTAGTATGGAAGAACAGCTGTCCATAGCGCACACAGAAAGAAAACTCAACAACTTGCGCAAATCGATCGATAAATTTGATGAAGAACTCGCACTCAATCCAAATAGTTCTACACTGATCTTAAAGCAGTTAGATAACATGCTTGATGTTATAGGAAGTTTAACCGATGCAGATAAAATTCGCAGAATTATACGCGAGGGAGAATCCAAACAGGCAGAATTTAAAGAGACGTTGAGTCTTGATGTAAAAAAGCAATCAAAGGAAAGTTATATAGAGGTGGCTGCACTGAAAACAATTGTAGGATTCCTTAACACAGCTGGCGGTTGTTTGGTAATCGGAGTAGCTGACAATGGCAATATCCTTGGTGTAAATACAGAAATAAATAAGTTCCATAAAAGCACAGACAAGTTCCTTCTACAATGGAAAAATCTAATTAAAACTCATATTGGCGAAGAGTATTATCCTTATATTGATTCGCGAATTGCAAAAGTCGATGATAAGGATATTCTATTAGTGGAATGCAGACCTTCTGAATCCCCATGTTTCTTAGATAAAAAAGATTTCTATGTAAGAACAAATCCTGCTACAGACAAACTGGAAGGAGCCAAACTACTTGAATATGTAAACAATCATTTTCGATCTAAGGACTTAAAACTTTCACAAACTATGCAATGATGGTTTAACACAGCCGTCCTTCAAGCAATTGTTATCGGTAAAATCGATTTCAACAATATTCATAGACAGTTATTAAACATTCATATCGATTGAATAATGCTAGGTAAGATTGAATTCTTACCCCCCTCATGATCCTCTGGTCAAAACTTACTACATCTTTCAAGTCTGTCGACTCCTTTAACCAGATTTGATTAGCTCCTAAAAACAGACCTTATAGCATGCTGGATAAGACCGCTCTAGATCCCTACCCTCTTTAAGAAACGGTCTTAAAGCTCCAAATTCAATCCTTTTCTTTACTTTCGTCGAATCAAACCCCTTGAATATAAGTGAGGGATCGATCAGAATTGCTCCTTTTGATCG
>JAFEGF010000079.1 GCA_018240225.1 Verrucomicrobiota bacterium | reverse complement strand
CCTGAATTGATCTGAGGGTGCTCCCGAAGGGCAAGCGCACAGGCGCGGATCACCAGGTCATTGTAAGTGATTTTGATCCCTGCTGAGGCTAATTCGCTGCGCACTGTGACCAAACGCTCTGCATTGATCACTTGGGTCACATAGAAGTGGGGAATAAAGGTTTTCGATTCTTGCAGACGCTGTCCGATAACTTTGCGCATCGGCGTAAGCGGCGTCTCTTCATAGGTTCCCGGAGCAATTGTTGGAGCTTCCCGACGGCCGAAGGTCACGATCGAAGAGGGCTGTCCTAGCTCGAGGTCGCGGGCAACGATCCTTCCTTGAGGGCCTGAGCCTTTAACAGTAGAAAGGTCTATCCCTTTTTCTTTGGCAAGCTTGCGGGCCAAAGGAGATGTCTTAAGGCGCTCTGGGATCTCTCCGGATGGAGCGGAAAACTGGTAGTTTTGCAAAGGGGGCTCGGGAACAAAGGAGGGCTGAGAAAGTCCAGGACCGGCTGCCGGCTTTGGAGCGGCAGTTGTTGGTTTCACATCTTCAGCTGCAGGAGCTGGCGCTGCTGCCGGAACTGCGGCTTGAGGCACTGCGCCTTCCGGTTGATACCCTTCAATGCTCTCTTCCCGCTTCTCGGTAAAGATGGCGATCGGCTGGTTGACAATTGCCGTCTGTCCTTCTTTGATCAGGATCCTTCTTAGCCAGCCTTCGTCTAATGCGCTATGCTCGACAGTTGCCTTATCGGTCGCAACTTCGATCAGAACATCGCCCGATTTAACAAATTCACCTTCTTGCTTGCGCCATTTGGTAATGGTCCCCTCTTCCATCGTCGGTGAAAGTTTCGGCATGGTCAGTGTAAAAGGCATAGGTGATTCACTCCACTTAAGTTCAAGCTAAAACTTGTTGAAGGGCAGAAGCAATCCGTTCTTTGGTCGGCATCGTCTCTTTCTCCAATGTTTTGGAATAGGGCATTGGTGTCTCTCGCTGGGCAACGCGGACGATAGGCGCATCAAGGAGATCAAAACAGTGTTCCATGATCTGGAATCCCACTTCTGCGCAAATGCCGGCAAAAACATGTCCTTCTTCAACAAGCACACAACGGTGCGTTTTGGTCACCGATGCGATGATGGTAGGAAGATCGAGCGGCTTGATCGTCCTGAGATCGATCAACTCAACGCTAATCCCCTTCTTGGCAAAATCATCGACGACTTGTTTGCAGAGGGTGACCATCCGGCTATGGGAGATCAACGTCACATGTTTGCCTTCGGTCACGACTTTGGCTTTTCCGATAGGCACCAGATATTCCTCAGTGGGAATCTCCATTTTATCGCCGTAGGAGAGCTCGCACTCTAAATAGAGGACCGGGTTGTTATTGCGGATTGCCGACTTGAGGAGGCCTTTGGCATCGTAGGGATTGCTTGGAGCTACGATGATCAGCCCTGGCAGATTCCCGTAGATCGCTTCGACGCAATGGGAGTGTTGGGAAGAGACTTGCGCTGCGGCTCCATTGGGGCCGCGAAAAACGATCGGCACGGAGAACCTGTTGCCGGACATATAGTGCATTTTGATCGCATTTGAGACGATCTGGTCAATAGCGACGAAGGAAAAATTGAAGCTCATGAACTCGATGACAGGCCTAAGACCGGTCATCGCAGCTCCGATGCCGAGCCCTGCAAAGCCCAGCTCAGAGATCGGGGTATCGATGACGCGCGAGGGGCCCCATTTATCGAGCATCCCCTTGGTCACTTTATAGGCGCCGTTATATTCTGCGACCTCTTCGCCCATGATAAAGACAGCTGGGTCCCGTTGCATCTCTTCATCCAGAGCTTGACGGATCGCTTCGCGCATTTCTACAACTTGCATGGGCATCTTAAGTCAACTCCAATTCAATTAAGGGCTAAATACGTCTTCTTCCAGAGTGATCGGATCTGGCCATGGGCTATCATCAGCATATTTGATCGCAGCGATCGCAATCTCTTTCATCTCCTTGTCCATGGCATGGTACTCCTCTTCCGTAATGATGCGGGAGTTCGTCAAGGTCTTGAACATGATCAGCAAAGGATCGCGGGCCATGCAGCCTTGCAGCTCATCTTTGGTGCGATATAGGCCTGGGTCGGAGATCGAATGGCCTCGGAAGCGTTCGGTAATCACTTCGACAAGGACGGGCCGTGAATCGGACTTGACCTTGTTGAATACGTGCTGGAATCCTGCGTAGCAATTGAAAAAGTCCATCCCGTCGAAGGTGTAGGACTCCATAGCAAAACCGGGAGCTTTTTTCTCTGCGATCGGCTCGACGCAAACAGCTCGATCGACATGGGTTCCCATTCCCCATTGGTTGTTCTCAATGACATAAATGCACGGAAGGTCCCAAAGGGAAGCTAAGTTCAGCGACTCGTGAAAAGCCCCTTGGACAATAGCTCCATCGCCAAAAAAACAGACGGAAACGTCGCAGTTTTTCCGGTTCATCAGCTCTTTTTGGTCCTTCAGGTATTTGATCGTAAAGGCAGCGCCAGTGCCGATTGGTATCTGTCCGCCGACAATCCCAAATCCGCCGAGAAGACGGTTTGTGAAAAAGTGCATTGAACCGCCGCGGCCCATTGCATTTCCGGTCACCCTTCCAAAAAGCTCGGCCATTAGTTCATTGGGAGTGGCTCCAAGTAAAAGGGCTAGCGCATGGCACCGATAGGAGGTTGCCCACCATTGGTCGATCCCCATGACAGCGACAGCTGCTGTCTGAACAGCCTCTTGGCCCATGTAAGAATGGAAAAAACCTCCAACTTTTCCTTGGAGATAGGCAGACTCAGCCCGGATTTCAAAGTTGCGGATCAACAGCATCGCCTTGAGATGTTTGATCAAGGCCTCTTTGCCGATTTGCTTGATCATTTGGGCTGTGTCCGATTCAAAAAAGTGGTAAGCTACTGGAGATTTTCGCTTCATTCCTTCGATTCTCAATTTTGTTCTATAGTTCTTTTACACCGTATCTAACAGATCTGAAAAAATCAACTTAGATCTTTGGAGAGGGAATCCCTTGCGTACTTGACTTAGGAACAACATTAGGATTGTTCGTTACAGGGATTGTACGCAGATCATCGTCAGAATGGATCTGGTAGCAACTTGTTGCACCGCATAAGACTGCTATCAGTAGCACAAGAGCAGCTGTTCTATTTAACTTCATGGCGACATCCTTGAATTGGAGTATCTTAAGTCATCACGTAAGAGCTATTAGGATACAGATTTTCAGCAAAATAGAGAAGAGAAAAATACACCTTGCCATCAACTATTAAATTGACATCAGGAAGCTATTTAGAGCGGTTTACTGGCGCTCGCTCATGAAGGTCTGGTACGTAGAACAGCCCGCTTCTTTGATCGCCGTAAATTCGCATAAGTAGCTCTTGGCTATATCAGCCCCTTCCATCACGACGACATTTTCCCGATTGGCAAACGTCCCTTCCCTTGTAAAGTTGAACGATCCGGTCCAAACGGTATGATCGCCAAAGACGCAGAACTTATCGTGCATGAGCGGCTTTTTCTTATTTTTATTGGAATTCACGATCTGCTTAGGGTTCCAGACGTAGACAGGGATCCCCTTTTCGACCATCCTCATGATAGGAGATCTGGACTTGATCGAATAAGGATCAACAATCACTTCGATATCGACGCCCCGCGCAAAAGCTGACTTCAACGCTTTTGCAATTCCCGTGTGCATCAAGCAATAGACGGCAACTCGAATGCTCTCTCTTTCCTCATTGATACGGGAGATCAGCCTGTCCGCAACGCCATCTTCCGGAGAAAAGTAGACTTCAGAAACAGCTGCTTTTTCCAAAGCAGTTAATAAGGTTGGATCTGAGATGGAGAAAAGGGTGAGTCCTGCAATGACGGAATAGATGGCTTTTTTCATATCAGACCTCATCAATAAGGATGTGAAGAACAAAATTGATACCAAGAAATGATCTATTCATGCAATTTTTTCCGCTTTTGCGTATGATCATTTTTTTTCAGAGGCAGTTGCAAAGCTGCTTTGCCCGAAAAAATTGATGAAAATGGCCTCAAAAAGGCAATTTTTCTGGGCAAATGAGTTTTGCAATTGCCTCTTCATGAAACTGAGGAGCTTCGAATGCCATTAAGACCTATTTACTACGATACAGAGACCACGGGAATCCGTTCTGACAAGGACCGGATCATCGAAATTGCCGCTTTCGATCCTGTCGAGAACCGCTCCTTTGTCCATTTGATCAATCCAGGCATTCCCATTCCGCCTGAGGCCAGCGCCATCCATCATATTACCGATGCGATGGTCGCCCAAGCGATGAGCTTTAAGGAAGTTGCTCTATTGTTCTTAGATTTTTGTCCTGCAGACTCGGTGTTGATTGCCCACAACAACGACTCGTTTGACAAGATGTTCCTCGAAGCTGAGTTCAAACGGGCAGGGGTCGAACTCCCCTCTTTCCGCTATATCGACACCTTGAAATGGTCGCGCAAATACCGGAACGATCTTCCAAGGCACACCCTCCAATCATTGAGGGAGGTCTATGGCTTTGCAGCAAACAACGCACACAGGGCGCTCGACGATGTGATCGTCTTGCATCAGGTCTTTTCTTCCATGATCGATGACCTGTCGATGGAAACCGTCCTCGAACTTCTTGCCAAGCCCCAAGTCTTAAGCCGGATGCCTTTTGGCAAGCACCAAGGGAAACCCCTTTCAGAAATTCCAAAGAGCTATGTCGGTTGGCTAGCTTCGACAGGCGCATTTGACAAGCCTGAAAATGATGAATTGAAACAGTCGTTCGAAAAACTAGGACTTTTGAGTTAAAATATGGCAACATTTGACGAATTTCTAAAGATCGATGTCCGCGTTGGCCAAATCGTCGCAGTGGACGAATTTCCAGAAGCGCGAAAACCCGCCTACAAGCTCACAATTGATTTCGGTGGAGATATCGGGATCAAGAAATCAAGCGCCCAGATCACCCATCATTACAAAAAAGAGGACCTACTTAAGAAGAAGGTCTTAGCCGTTGTCAACTTTCCTCCAAGGCAGATCGGCCCTTTTATGTCGGAGGTCCTGACTTTGGGAGTTCCAGATGAACAGGGCAATGTTGTTTTGATCGCACCTGATAAAGAGGCCGCTATCATCAGCGGACGCCTCTTTTAACGCCTAAGAAGCATATTAATGGGATAGGGACAAGTTGGGTTATTAAATTCTAGAGGAGTCAAATAATCAGTATTGATTTTGTGGTTGGGATCCAGAAATAATTCGAGATTGGCAACAAACCCGAAATCTTTGTACATCTCTAGAGCTGCCGCATTCGTTGGCCTAACAAAGAGAAATATCCGGTTGGTTTGAGGGATAAGTTCAAAGATCGCTCTTAGGATGGCTTTTTCTAAGCCTCGGTCCCGTTCATTTGACCGCACGACTAAATTGATGACTTTGATGTTTCCAAAGGGAAGCGCTGGCGTGATCGCAAAAATAAAAAAACCGCAAAACTGATCTTCTTCTTTGTTTTTGACGGTGCCAAAAAAGTAGAGGTCGTCCATTAAAGGCTTGATGATCTCGGAGCCAAATTTTGACAGATCGGCTGAGTAGAACTGCTTGATCGTAACACGGATCTTCTCCTCGATCTCCGCCCAATTGGCAGCTCCAACCCCATCTTTCAAAAGAGGCTCGCAGGCTTTTAGGAAAAGCTCTTGAGAAGCAGCTTCCGGATAAGCCCGTAAAAATTCCATCTCTGCAAAAGCTATCTCCTTGCTTGCGAGATCAGAGGTGTTTTTCTTAAAATAAGCAAGATGAGGAGAAAGGATATCGGCTCGTTTCCAATCGATAAAGATAGAATTGCCTTGTTGGTCCTGTGTCGCGAGGACCCCTTCTTCAGGAGTTGTCCTTTTGATGTGCGCTAACCATTCATTGATCATAGACGCTAACCTTTGCGATCAGACACTAAAGCAGTTTGCAACACCCTTTCAAGGCTGTTGGTAAGTAAATGTGTCCTGCTCTTCGCGTTGGAACTTTTCCGTGTGATAGAGAGCTTCCCACATCCGGCGGAACGGCTCGCAATTCTTTAGCAGCTCTTCTTTGTTCCCTTCAGCAACTTTCACCCCTCTTTCAAGATAGATGATCTTGTCGGCATGCTCGATTGTCGATAGGCGGTGGGCAATCAAAATCTGGGTCACTTCGCCATGAAGGCTGGCAATCGCATTTTTGATATGCAGTTCGCTGATCGCATCGAGAGAAGAGGTTGCTTCATCAAGAATGAGGATCGGAGCATTTTTAACAAGGGCCCGCGCAATCGCTAGACGCTGCTGCTGACCGCCCGATAAGTTCTGGCCTGCTTCTGCCAGCATCGAATCGTACTTCTGAGGCATACGGCTGATAAACTCTTCTGCATGCGCCCTTCTTGCAGCGCTCTCAATCTTTTCGCGGGTAAAATTACGTCCATAGGCGATGTTCGCGGCGACTGTATCAAAGAATAAAAAGGGCTTTTGGGAAACAAAGGAGATATGCTCCCTCAATGATCTTTGGGTATAAGCGCTAATCGGCTTTCCGTCGATCCTGATCTCGCCTTGCTGCACTTCATACAGCCTTGGCAGCAATTGGACGATCGTCGATTTGCCGGCTCCTGTCGGCCCGACAATGGCCACAGTTTCCCCTTTCTTCACCGTGAAGCTGAGATCCTTTAAAACCCAGTCTCCTGTTCCGTAGCGGTACCAGACATGGTCGAACTCAATAATATTGTGAAAACCATTCACCTCGACAGCGCCTACACGGTCTTCGATATCGGGTTTCAGATGGAGGACTTCGAACATCCTCTCGGCAGCAACAATCCCCCGCTGAATATTCGCATTCTCATCAGCAAATTTCTTCACAGGCTCATAGATAAGCTGCAATAGGCCGCAAAAGACAATCAGCTGGGATAGGCTCATGTCCAATGTGTACAGGCCAAAAAGGACGACCGAAGCTAAGCAGAGGGTGGTGATTGCATGCAGGATCGGTCTGGTCAGCAGGCCATATTTGGCATTTTTACTTTCGAGGACGGCCATCCTGTCGTTCTGCTCTTTGTACTTTCGGAGGGAAAAGGACTCCATTGCAAAGATCTTAACGGTCTGGATCCCTGCAAGAAAGTCGATAAGGACATTGGCAAAACGCTCTTGATTGCTCTGCAGCTGGCGGGAGACCCGTTTGACGCGGCGGGCCAGGAAAACGATGGGGATGATGATCAGCGGCACGCCGAAAAAGATGACGAGGGAAAGCTGCCAAGAGAGGTAAAAGCACATCGAAAGGCAGGTAATGATCGTAAATGGGGTCTGGAGGTAGTTAGTGATCCAGGAGTTGATCGATAACGCAATTTGTCCCGCATCGCCGACAACGCGGGATGAGAGGGAGCCGATGTTGTGCTTTTGATAAAAGCTCATCGGAAGGGATTGGATATGTTCAAAATATTGCTGCCTAAGGTCGCGATTGACACGGATAGCAAGGATCTGGGTCGCGTATCGGCTGGCAAAGAGCCATATCGCCTTAAAGACTGCAACGCAAAGCAAGATAAGGACTAACGCAGTAATACTGTTCGAGAAGCTGAACTCCTGCTTGACTTTGGCCATGATCCAGTTGAGCGGATTGGTCTCTTTTTGCTGGGCCAGGTAATTGGCAGCCTGCTGCTTTGTGATGACGCCGGCGCCGGTTGTATCGATCTCGTGCCATTTCGACTCGATTTGATTCAATGAGATGCTGTCTGGAGAAGTTCCAACGGTATTTCTTTCAGTGGCAAAGAGGGAAAAAAAGTCTGCTCCGTTATTGGAAAGAACGCCGAGTGCAAACATCTCCATCTGGCTGGCGATCGTCAATGCGAACAAAGTTAAAAAAGTAACGATCACTAGAGAGAGGTGCTTGCGGTTGCGCAAAGCGGCTGTAAGAAGTAATTTCATGTCTTTCCCGGTTCTATTTGGAACTCAAGACGCTAGTCTACACGACTGGCATCTTGTCTTCTACGACAAATTTGCCTATTCGACGAAATTTTTGATATCTTTGCTCGATCAGGACATCTGGCGATACCATCTTCAGGATGTTCCACTGATCGACGATGTATTTTTTTACATTAGAGTACACTTCTTTTGGATTATGATGGGCGCCTCCTAGGGGCTCTTCGATCATCCCATCGACGATGTCGAGCTGCAGAAGATCTTCGACATGCATTTTCAATGACTGGGCGGCAATTTCATTCTTGCCGGCGTCTTTGTATAAGATCGAAGCGCATCCTTCCGGAGAGATCACGGAATAGTAGGAATGCTCCAGCATGGCGACCACGTCTCCAACCCCCATTCCAAGAGCTCCGCCTGAGCATCCTTCACCGATAAGGATGACAATGATCGGAGTTGGCAGGCGCGCCATCTCCCATAAATTTTGAGCAATCGCCCAGCCTTGCCCCCGCTCTTCAGCGGCTAGTCCTGGATAGGCTCCAGGAGTATCTAGCAGGTTTAGGACTGGAAGCTTGAACTTTGCAGCTAGGCGCATGCAGCGCATCGCTTTTCGATAGCCTTCCGGATGGGGCATGCCGAAATTGCGATGGAGGCGGCTTTCCGTATCGCACCCTTTTTCTTGGCCGATGACCATAAACTTAACTCCATCGATCTTAGCAAGTCCGGCTATGATGGCAGGATCATCGCGGAACAAGCGGTCTCCGAAGATCTCGGTAAACTCCTCGCAGATATTGCGGATATAGTCGATCGATCGGGGACGGGAAGGGTGGCGAGAGATTGCGACCCGTTCCCAAGGAGTGAGCTGGGAATAAACTTTTTTGCGAAGCTGGTCGAGCTTCTTTTCCAACTTAACAATCTCCTCTTCAGAGAGAAGGCCTTTGCCTTTGTCTTGCTCTTTCAGCTGGGCGATCGTCTTTTCGTACTCAAGAATCTGCTTCTCGTGCGGTAACATAATCTTCCCATCCTCTCTATCGTGTAGGGGCTGCGACTTCTACGCCAGGCAGCTTGGCTTCTCGGAAATCTTTGACGATTTCAATAAACGAGGGCTTAGAAATGATGATCGAAAAAATCTCTTCGAGGTCCTCGGAAAGAAGGCGGATCCCGCCATCTGTGTCGTATTTGCCAATGCACTCTCTCAGCTCGTTCCACTTCCCCGTCTTATTGTCCAAGTTCCATGGAGCGCCGTAAATTCCATATCCTTTTGCAGAGGCCGTTGCCCTTTCAATCTCCTGCTCAAATGGGATCCAGCGGGTTCCAAAGATGCGGATCATTTCAACTTTTTGATCGAGGACATAGCTCATCGTGCCTGGCTGATAGATGGCCACTTTATCGCCAAGGGCATACCGCCCGAGAGGCGTCAGAGAACCAGAAGGTCTTGAAGGATCAAGCCTGCCTAAGCCAACCCGATAGGTTTTGAGCAGGACCCGCTCATTCGTATCAAGGTCGATATAGTAGAAGCCCATCTTAGAACGGGAGATGTCCACTAAAAGATAAAACTGGATCCTCTTGTCTTTTCTGAAGACGTTGAACTTGCTCCCTTCAAAAACTTTCTGCGAAAAGTAGTCTGCCTTCCCATTCAAACTGCGCGCAATGAAATGGCGGGATGTATTGTAATGGGCGGCATAGTCGGCGACCCATGCAGGCCTCCCTTTTAGCCAAGGGACAGAGCTTGCATAGTTGATCGTTTCCACGATCGGAAGTTTAGAGGGCCCTGTTGTAAAGAGCTGAAACACCCGGTCGATGATCGGAAAATCATCATGGGAGGACTGTGGAACGGTGACAGGAACTGTCGCAGCCGTTTCTGGAGCTGCTTTCTTAACCTCGGCGCGGGAAGGCTGAACGGCTTCTTTTTGCGGCAAAGGCTTTGCAGGCACAGCAACGACCGATGTTTCTGTAAGCGGCGAAGAGGTCGGTTGGACAGGATTCCGCGCTGCTTCCTTTTTTACAGAAGCTGCTGGTGAAGATGCGGGTCTTTTCAAATAGGCAGCGCCTCCTATGATCGTGAAGAGGACAACTGCGCCAATAGTCAAGAACTTAGGGATAGACAAACCAAATCTCCTAGAAACATATAATTATCAAACAATTATCTACACAAAAAGATAGATTTCAAGGACTAAAACTCGACTTTATACCGAAACTACCCGAAGAATGAGGAAATTGGGCAAAATGCGAACCCGCAAACTGATCCAAAAAGGGATTTAAATATTTAATGAGATGGCCTATCTTACCAGAAGAAAATGGCAAGATAGGCAAGAAAATAGTTAGAACTTATTTGGGATTAGAAGACTGTTGGCTCGATTTTCTTTCTTTTTCAATGAGCTTCTTCATCTTTTTCCCTGGAGTGAACTTAACTGCCAGCCGGGCTGGAATGACAATCGGAACCGCAGCATTTTTGGGGTTTCGTCCAATTTTTTGCTTTCGTTCTACGATTTCAAACACACCAAAATCTCTGAACTCTAAACGATCTCCTCGAGATAGGTAATCTGTCATTGCATCCAAAAAAGATTGAATGACATTACGCACATCATTTGGATGAACTCCTCGATTTTGGGAAATCACTTGAATCAGTTTCTTTTTAGTGATTGTCGCCATATTTAATGACTCCTTGTTTTTTCGTCAGAGGCGCAGTGTGCAGACTCCATGCTTTTTCTAGCTCATTGTTGTATCATGTTGATTTTCAAGCAAGTCTTTTTCTTAAAATGTATAAAAGACAACAAGAAACAGCACGCTCTGGCAACCGGATCTATCCCCCCTATAGCTTCTCAGATAAAATATAATCAAGATCCGGTTGCAAA
>JAFEGF010000007.1 GCA_018240225.1 Verrucomicrobiota bacterium | reverse complement strand
TAGGGATGCAAAAGTCAAAAGCGTCTCTACGATTGAAGTGGAAGCAGTATATACAATGGAGTTCTAAAGAGATGGTTGATGTTCCAACATAGAGGAATTTGGATTGCCCTGGGATGCGCGTTTATTTTTGCGTTGAGGCTGTGCGTCATTAAATCAACACCGGTCAGCAACGCCCACACTCTTCTTTTTTACCGTTTCCTCTTCGACTTTTTGCTCTTAGCTCCCTTCTTTTATAAGCACAGAAAATCTTTAAAGACGACAAAGCTCGGGACTTATGTGTGGAGGTCCATGCTCGTTGCCATATCGATTTTTTCCTCGACATATGGCGTTCAGCATCTTGCACTGGCGGATGCGGTCTTGCTGCAATACACCTTTCCGCTTTTTGTCTCTCTCATTTTATGGATTTATTATAAAAAAAAGATCTCCATGCAGGCCAACCTGGCGTTATGGATCGGATTCGCAGCGGTCTTTTTGCTATTGAATTCGAAAGGCGATGTTTTTCATCTTGCCAGTTTTGCATCCTTGACAGCGGCTATAGCAGCGGCGCTTTTAGCGGTTTCTTTGCATGAACTGGTGAAAACAGAGCATATCTTGGCTATTTTGTTCTATTGCACATGGATTCCAGGATGCATGAGCTTCATCCCTTTTTACTTTTCCTGGGAGCCTGTCCCTCTTTCGGTCATCGCAATATACTGCATTCCCAGTTCATTTCTTGGGGTCATCTATCAATATTTAATGGCGAAGGCCTATTCTTACGCTCCTCCCCACGTCATCGGGAGCTTCAGCTATTCCTGCGTCTTTTTTTCCACGCTCCTCGGTTGGGCCGTCTGGAATGAGAGCTTAAGCCTTTTGCAGGCATTTGGAGGCGTATTGATTGTCGTTTGCAGTATTTTGATGGTCCGAGAAAATAGCCGAGTTGGAAATCAAGGGGTGCAATCAGCCAACAATATGGAATAGTTCGGGATTTGCAATTTCTAAGACAGGTTCCTTGCTTATTGAGGCCCTATCGAAGTGGACGATGCCAACTGGAGAAATCCTCAAGTTGTGCACATGAGGCTTCTGCAAGTAGGCGTAATGTTCATAATAGATTGGAGCGATCGGCATTTCTTCCAAAAGGACCTTTTCCGCCTTTTTGGCCAGCTCAAGCCTATGCTCCGGATCGTTTAAAGTCCGGTATTGGTTCAAGGTCTCTTGGTAGCCAGGATGTTCCCATCCGGTGAAATTTCTGGGGGTGTCCTTGAACTCAAAGCGTTCTAGGAAGTTGATCGGATCGGTGTATTGGGAAACTGCATGGATGAGGGCTGCTTGGAATTTCTGGGCGCGGAGCCGCTGGAACAGCTCTTTAAAGGGAAGCGGTTCCAATTGGATGGAAATATCTAATGATCCTTCCAGGCAACTTTTCAGATGTGCGGCCATTCGAGAGAACAGATCGGTCGCTTCGAAGCTTAATGTAATGTCTAGCTTTTGCAAGTTCAGTTGGTTCAGGGCAGCGCGGAAGAGCGCTTTGGCCTTGCCTTGCGACTCTTCAACTGAAAACATGTCCTGCTCTTCGAAAATGCATGAAAAAAGCCCTTTTGTCAGAAGTTCTGGAGGAAGGAGCATTTTTCCCAAGAGCTTGCGTCTAGGGATCGCAAAAGAAAAAGCCTTGCGCAGCTCAGGAAGATTAAAAGGCTCTTTAAGGGTATTGAACCAGCAGCTCAGCATTCCTTCTAGGGGTTTAATTTGTTTATTGAGATAAAGAGAAGGGAGGTAGGCGACGGGAAGGGGGGATATTGGGTCGCCAATCCAATCAAGTTCATTATTTTCAAACAAAGCAAATGCCTTTTTTTCATCGGGGATGATCTGGATGCGGATCTGATCGATGTCGGACAGGATGCTGCAGTGCTTGTTTTTCTTTAAAAGGATTTGTTTTCCTGTTTCCCAGCTCTCAAGTTGGAAGGCGCCGCTTGCGATGCTGGAGATCTCCGTTTGCCCCTCTCGAAAAGGTATGGGAAAAAAAGGGCAGAAAGAGGTCAGTTCGGGAAAGTAGGGACAGGAGTTTTCCAATTCGACCACAAGCGTCTTATCATTTTCAGCTCGTATCCCGACCTTGTCGAGGGCAAGCCGCCCTTTTTTGGCTTTTGCCGCATTTTTAATGTGGTAGAAAAAATTGACTGCGCGAGCTGGAAAGTTGGGGGATAGGGCCCGTTTCCAAGAGTAGACAAAATCGTGTGCTGTGATCGGCGTTCCATCCGACCAGGAATGGTTTCCGAGGTGGAAGACATATTTTTTGCAGTCGTCGAGCGAGTAGAATGAGCTTGCGATATCGTTGTCGATCGAATGGTCTGTGTTAAGGCGGGTCAACCCTTTGAAGAGCAAAAAGATGATGGCGGATGAGACCTTGTCGCAGGTTTGCTGGGGATCGAGCGTGATCGGATCCTTATGAAAGCTAAGCCTCAAGGTGTTTTCGTAAGAATCATTAGCCAGGTTCATAAAAAAACCAAAATTGCTGCTTAAAATAATGCAGCTAATGCAATGTATATCTTAACCGAATTTTAAAAAAACTCATTTTTGAAGATTTCTCCTTAACTTAGCAAACTTGTTGCACAGGAACCTATCCTCTTTTTCTTGCATCTTTAATCTTATTCTGATCAAACTGTTCTCCCGTAATTATGAGGTGGATGTTGATTAAAATTAATTCAAATAAAAAAAATTTTAATCGGGTGCGCTTTTTATATCAAAAGGTGGCAAGGTCAATTTTTTTTGCAGCCTTCTTGTTGTTCTCATGGGAGGGATCTGCAGAACCTGTTTTTCTTGAACAGCCCTCCAAATTCCATTCTTCTATGGATGTTGCTGGCTGTTTTTGCGTTTATCAAGGAAAGATCTTGTTCCTTCATCGGAATCCTGGCAAACCTCAAGGAGAGACTTGGTGTGTTCCCGGTGGAAAGTTAGAAGAGGGGGAAACTGCGGAACAAGCGGTCATTCGCGAGGTCATGGAAGAGGTAGGAATCGATCTTAAAGGCAAACTTTTGACGTACTGCCGCAAAGTGTTTGTCCGCTTTCCCGATCGAGAGTTCATCTTGCACCTGTTTCGAGTGCAGCTCGAAGAAGAGCCTCAATTGAATGTTGCAGCGCAAGAGCATCAAAGTTATCGGTGGGTGACGCTGGAGGAGGCTCTGAAGCTTCCATTGATTCCAGGCGGAGACCAATGTTTGAAGATCGCTTTCAACCTTGATAAGATCCAAAAGATTACTAATGGAGCTGTGCAGTAGGCTTTTTTCTGTTTTGCCTGATCGCATGGACTCGCGGATCCATGACCTTTCTCCAGAAATAAGGAAATAATGCTAAAACGATCATCCCTGTATAACCTGTGGGAAGCTGAGGGCTTTCATCGAAATGGCGCAGTGTCTGATACCTGTGCAGTGGATGCATATGATGGTCTGCGTGGCGCTGCAGTTTAAAGAGGAAATAATTTGTAAGGCGGTTGCTGGCGTTCCAGGAATGAACAGCGCAGACTGCTTCGAATTTTCCAGGGCTGATCTCTTCTCGTTCTAAACCATAATGCTCAAGATAGTTCACGATCTCTAAAAGGGTAAATCCAACGATGCTCTGAAGAAAGAAATAGATAGCGCCCATCCATCCGAAGGCAAAGCTTAGCGCTGCTGCAAAAAGCAGCGGCAGGACCGTAAACTGCAGCATCTGATTATGAAGGTTCCATATTGTCCGGCCTCTTTTCTTCAGTCTATGGGCTTCTGTGTTCCAAGCGCTTTTGAAACTGCCGGCGACGGTGCGCGGATAAAAGGCATAGAATGATTCTCCTAACCGTGCCGTTGCAGGGTCGTGTCGAGTCGCTACGTTGCGGTGGTGCCCTTGAAGATGCTCAATATGAAAATGCATGTAGCACACCGACAGCAATAAAATTTTGCCCAAAGTTTGCTCGAAGAGATTGCGTTTATGGCAAAGCTCATGGGATATGGTGATCCCTATCCCTCCAGTCGTAATTCCCACCGAAAGAATAAATCCTAACTTGGCAGCAACGCCTAGATCGGAACGGCCGATGACGGATGCTCCCCAAATGACTAAGGCAATCTGAGCCGGCACAAACAGGATAGGAACTAGCTTAAAGCTCCAGCTTTGCGCCAGCTGCTCCATTTTCGGCTCAGAGGGGTTTTCCCTATCTGTCCCGACCAGGATATCGACGAGAGGAATGAACCCAAAGATGAAAATAGGCGTTAAAAAATTGAAAAGACCGCCAAGATGGAAGCCGATGACAACGCATACAGGAACCAAAAAAGCTAAATAATAAGGTAAGACGTTCATACAATTCCCGCTGCCTGAGTTTAATGCCTTTATTATGGGTAATAGCGCATATTGTCAAGCAAGGAACCTATCCGGAAAAAAGGCAGCAGTTCTGCTTGTCCATTTCAGGCTTGAACTGCTTTCTGACTTCGATCTGCGAGCCGGAAAACGTGTGATTGTGCAGAAGAGCAAGCGCATGGGAAGCAACTTCTTCCGGATCGAGAAGCTCGGAGAGGTTTTCATTGGGAAAATTTTGCAGGCGCATCGGAGTATGAGTCCTTTGCGGAATGATCGAGTTCACATAAAGATCGGGCCTCTCTTCTGCAAGCCCTTGTGTGAAGTTGACGACCGCTGCTTTTGTTCCGGCGTAGACCGCATATTCTTTTTTTCCTCTGACATAGGAAGAAGAGGCGATGTTAATGATATGGCCGCGTTCTTTGATGTGCGCCCATTTGCAACAGTAAATGGTCCCAGTAAGATTTGTTCCGATCAGTTCTTCGATCTCGTCAGCTGAAAGGGAGGCAATCTCTTTTTTGTGGAGTTTGCCAAAGCAGTTGATGAGTCCATCCAGAGGTCCAATTTCTCGATGGATCGTTTCAAAGACCTTCTGGACCTCTTTTGCCGAGGTGAAGTCAGCTTTGTAAGGCGACGTTGTTCTGGAAATAGGGATAGGGACAGCTCCAGCATCTTGCAGCTGCTTGACAATTGCTTGGCCGATCCCCCCAGTTCCTCCCGTAACAGCATAATGCTTTCCTTTGAGTAAATGACTCTCTATTGGAAGGGTAGGCAAATGGACCTGCTGGAGCCGCAGGATCTGCTCTGCCAAGAACAGATCAAGCTCTGTTGTGATTTTAATATTTTCTTCAGATCCCATGACAATCTTGACCGGATGTCCCAACTTAACGACAAGGGAACAATCGTCGGAGGAGAGGTTGAGCTGAGATTTCCTGGCTTCGAGATGCGCCTTAAGGATAAGGGGATAGGAAAAGCTTTGTGGAGTTTGTCCTCTCCAGTATTCAGAGCGCAAAGGAATGTTCTCGATCTTTTCTTGTGCTGGCGCATGGACGATCGTGTCCGCCGAGGGGATGCAGGTATCGACAGCGCCATCGCTGACCGCTCCTTTGATGTTGTCCCATAAAATTTTTTGCGAAACAAAAGGACGGACGCCGTCATGGATCACGACGTAACGCGTCTGATCGCCGCACGCTTGGAGCGCTAAAAAAGAGGACTCCTGCCGGCTGCCGCCTCCAGCAATGACCTCGATACGAGGATCTCCGTAGGAAGATGCCTCATCGATGACTTGAGAGACCCAGCGTTCAGGGCAGACAAGGAGGATCTTTTCAAAGGCTGCGATCTTGAGGAACTGCTCAAGGGTGTATAAATAGACCTTTTTTCCAGCGATCCGATGGAACTGTTTAGGCAGCTGGCTTCCAAACCGGCTCCCGCTTCCTCCCATTAAGATGATCCCTTTGACCCCTTTTTCTTGTTCCAACTGCATCGTTTCCCTGATTTCAAATGGCTAATTGTAGAAAATAGCCGTCATTATGTACATTAATCGGCTTTCCAGATACCTCTCGATGAGCTTTTTGATCCTTTTGGAAAAGCTATTTTTACAGGTTCATCAAGGAAAATCCCTTTTGCCTGAGTAGCTCAGTTGGTAGAGCAATGCATTCGTAATGCGGAGGTCGTCGGTTCAAGTCCGGCTTCAGGCACCATCTTAAAGAATACCGATAATGGTCCATTTTGGGAATGAATAACGTTAAATCTGTAGGTCTATATGTCTAAACCAGTCCAATTCAGCGATCCGTCCTCAACGCCAAGCGCCAATCTGCAAATTACCGCAAGCGTCGCCAAGGAATCTTCAGCAGACAGATCGAATCAATTATTTAATCACCACATCAGTCGGGAAAATCGGTATGATCCGATTCAAAAACGGAAAAATGCATGCCAGTTCGAGGAGTGCAAAAAGATTATTCCGGTGGCCATGCGGGATGTAAAATGCCGCTGCGACAAAGTTTTTTGCCAAAGCCATCGCCATTTTTCCGATCATCACTGCACTTTTGATTGGCACTCTTATGGGATCGAACGTCTGCAGGCTGCTCATTCAAGCAACTCAAAGGGCTTTGTTTATTCAGGCAGGCCTGGGAACGATCATGCTTATTAATTTTTAATGTCGTTTTATTTGCGACATCTTAAACTGACGGACAAATCCATCGATTTTGGAGAAGGGGGGAACACCCCCCTTCTTTTTCAAGTGATTAGGAGATTAATATGCTGATGGAAAAACGCAATTTTTTTGTTTTGATGGCCTTCATCTGCCTGGGCCTTATTGCAAACTCGCATGCGGATCAGCAGATCCTGCCAGGGGGCTGCGTCAAGAAAGCTTTGAATCCGATCATCTCCCATGAAGGATTGAAGCGTTTCGAGCTTAACGGAAACGCCCTTGTCGGAGTTGCCACCCCAAGCATGGGAGCTGAGCAGTTTGAAGTCTGGCGCACGAGCTGGAATGTCGGTTGTTTTACTCCCAAGCATACGCACGAGACAGAGGAGATCTTCGTCTTTATAAAAGGCAAAGGGCGTGTTCTGATCGGAGATCAGGAGTTTTTCTTTGAGGCGCCTTGCACGGTGATCTGTCCGCCAGGCATAGAGCATCAGTTTTTTAATGCTGGAGATGAACCTACCGATGCGATTGTCATTTTAGGCAGCAGGTCGCAGATTGTTGATGCCAACCAGCAAGAAATGAAGCTTCCTTGGAGAAGATAGACCATTTCGGAAGAGGGAGCGTCCGCTTCATATTTTCAATTCGATTCCATGCATGAGAGGGTGGAGGTATTCCGCTCTTTTCCGAGGAATATCTCCGATAGGAACCGTTTTGTCTTTAATTTCATAGAGAAGATGCGCGCGCCGGCATCGGAATAGGGCTTCTGTGAGCTTTTGGTCGGTTATGCCGCTGATCCAGCCAAGGTCAAGCCCCATTTTCAGAAGGCTTAACGCGTTCATTGCTTCTTTTGTTTGCAGCTGATAGGAGTGCATCAGCAATCCATAGGAACGGCTGACCATGTCTTTAAGCTCGTTGCTTTTTTCTGTGGGTAGATGGGTCCTTAAAGTCTTTTCGATGGCCATCAGCTTCATCGCCATCGAATGCAGCGAGTGGAGGATGCTCTCTTCGCTTATTCCCAGCGTGTAGCTATTGCGCAAGACTAAGATGTCGCCGACCATTTCATCGATCGTTCCCTGCATTCCTGTTGCAGAAATCTCCTCCTCTTTGTGTTTGAGAAGCGTGTCGTGCAACTGACCTGTATGGATCGTGACAGGAAGGTGGAGATAGGCAAGGACAACCAGGCCTGTTCCTGCAAGATAGGGATCTGAGGAGAGATACCCGAACTTGGGACTGTAGGAAAATTCGATGGCGTTTCCGATCAGGTTTTCGATTTGACTGATCGTATTCCAGGTCTGTTCCCAAGCCCCTTTGCAGTCGATCAGCTGGATCTGAAGATGATCTTGGATATTGAGCATTCCTAAGAAACGGGAGGTGTTGTCAACGATGAAACCTTGTCCGCCCATGGTGTTCTGAAAACCTTCCAAACATAAAAAGTGCTCAAAGAGAAACTCCTTATCAATTGCATCGATCTCGTCCGCGCTTAAAAAGACAGGATTGTCGAGCGCAGTCGATTTCAGAAGGGAGTTTTGAAGGATCGAAGCCGTTTGTTTCAATTGGGCTTCGTTTATCTTGGGAGGAAAGAAGTATTTGTTGATGTTGCGGTGTAGAATAAAAGAGGACGCCGGCCATATCGGGTTCGTCTCTTGCTCCCAAGGGATATGTTCAAGGAGCGCTTGAGGAAGACTACTCTTTTCCTTCATCCGATTTTTCCGTTAATGCTTTAATTTGATCGCGCAGCCAAGCTGCTTGTTCGTAGTTTTCAATCTTCAGCGCTTCGTTGAGCGCTTCATTGAGGGCCGTCAGGCGGCTTGAAGAGGGGATGGTCAACGGTTTGTGCGGAGATTTGCCAATATGGATGGGCTGCGTTTTTTTCGTGCTGAGCGCCTTCCTTAAGTAGAGTGGAACTTTTTCGGCGGCGGCTATCTCATTAAGCAGCACATCGGAAAAGACGGAATAGCATTCGCTGCAGCCTAATGGATTTCCCATTTTGACAGCTTCAAGAGAGGTCTTGCAATTGCCGCAATAAAGCCCAGCTTCCCCTTCCACAAGGGCCTCCCCCTTTTTTACCGGAGGAGTTTCTCCATGAAGCCTTTGCTGGAGCACGGGGCAATCTGCGCACATTTCCGTACAGATGATCGAATTGCCAGTGATCTCTTTATAGGTTACCTTGATCGGCTTTTTGCAGTGGCTGCATTCTACAGGTCTTTCGGCCATGAGTGGTGATCCTTATCGCTTTTTTGGATTCTATTCATTGGGTGCAAACGTGTCAAAATGATTCTTACTAACGCAAATTTTGGATTTGGATTCGCAGTAATAAACCAGAGGGATAAAAAATTAAGCCGTTTCTTGAGCAGCAGGAACGGCGCTTGGCGCTTGCATGGCGAACAAAAATGCGGCAGGAAGGAGAAGTCCCATCCATGAGATCGTGCTTGTGATCGGGTCGACATGGATCGATTTAGAGAGCAGCCCAGCCCACAGAGTCCCTAAATTGGAGAGGCACCAAGCAAATCCCATGAGGATCGCAGAAACTGTGCTCGGGCTTTCAGGGACAAGCCGGTTCGCCCAGGAGACTAAGATCGGATTGATCGTTCCCATCATCCCCCCTAGGCATCCCAAAAAGAGGACCGATTCGACAGCAGAAAGGGAAGGGCTGAATAAGAATGCATAAAGCAGGGAAATTGCGCCGAAGATGACGCAGAGGAGAACGGGTTTTGGGCCGAAGCGGTCGCATAGAAATCCCGCAGGAGTCATCAACAGCGCTGAGCCCAATATAAATGTAAAATGTCCGCCACCCATGCAAAGCCATTTGTGGCATCCTTTGGCTGCCATGAGGTCGGGCAGTAGAAAAATGAAGGCCAAATAAAGGGTATAGTTGGCAACTTGGGTCAAATAGAGCAAGATCAAAGCGCGTTTGGCTTTCATGATCGGCTGGAAAAATTCTTTAACAGACAGCGTGCGGGGTTGGTAAGTTTTAGGAAAGGGATAGAGGGCAAGAAGAAATAGGACAATAGCCACCGGGACAAAGAAGATCAAAGCTTGGCCTTGAAAGCTGTTCAGGACATGGACAAATGCGATTTGTGAAATGGCCAGTCCGATCGCGCCTCCCGATGCGAAAAACAAGATCGAACGGGACTTGTTGTTTACGGAAAGAGACCCTGCAAAACCCACTGCTGCTGGATGGAATGAACCGGAGCCGAGCATCAGCATCATTAAAATGAAGAAGGATGAGACGATTCCTCCCATGAAGGTGATCCATAGCATCATCGAAGCTAGAAATAGTCCGAGCATCAAGATCGTTTTTCGATGGCCCCGATCGCAAAAATAACCGAAAAACACTTGGAGGAACTCGCCGATGAAGCCGCTTACTCCAGCGATTAGGCCAGCCTTTGCCAAATCCATTTGGGCAATTGTCTTGTACATGGGCCAGATTCCGGTAAAGAAATCGAGCAAAAGGTGGCTGATCCATAAAAGAACTAAACTTCGCGTCAGCGAAGGAGTGATCGAGAAGCGCATAGAGTTTTTAAGGGGAAAAAAATTGAAATCGATTTTGATTCTAACCCAATATCTAGCTCGGAAGCGAGAACTATTTTTTAACTTGCTTCCAAGGCAGTTGCAAAACTGCCTCTATCTTTAAAAAATACTTTATTAAAATTTTTTTTTCTGCGATGTATGTGGAATGTTCTGGGAAGCAATTGCAATTTAGCGCAAGTCCCACAACCAATTCTCAAGGAGAAACACTATGGCAGACAAGAAGAAGATCGCGTTGGCGATGGTTGCATCCACATTAGTCCTTTTAAGCAACGGGCTGCAAGCAAATGAGGCTCCTGCAGACCAAGCTCAAGAAGAAGCTCTTTCCTATTCCGATCTAGGTTCAGGGGAAGAGGTCCGCTCCAATTTGGTTTCGCAAACGAATCAATCCAAAACAAAGCAAAATAATTCCCGTGCAAAGAAAACTGCAGACGGAAACTGCGGTCAATCTTCTTGCGGCTCTGGAGGAACCGGAGGAACTGGCGGAACGGATGGTTCGAACGGAACAGGCAATGGCGCAGTGAAAAAACCTGCTGATGGGCAATGCGGCCAAGGTTCTTGCGGCTCTGGAAGCACTGGAAGTGGAAACACAAGCAGCAATCAGAAAGGCAAAAAAACCACTTCAGCCGGCAAGTAACTGAAATGATGGTTCCACAAGGAGTAGGTCTCGGCTTCAGGCGGGAAATTGCCCGCTCGATTTTAGCTCTTGAACATGGCAAACCTGCGTTTGTCGAACTTGCTCCTGAAAATTGGATGGGGATCGGAGGCTCAGCGGGAAAAACCTTGCGCGAAGCATCTGAGAAGTATCCGATTTTCTGTCATGGGCTTTCCCTTTCATTGGGAAGTCCTGAACCTCTCGATTGGGATTTTCTTAAAAGGCTCAAAGAGTTCTTTCTGAAAATCCCTATCGTCCTCTATTCGGAGCATTTGAGCTACTGCAAGTGCGACAATGCCCATCTTTACGACCTTCTTCCCTTATCGTTTCGGCAGGAATCGGTCAAGCATGTCTCAGAAAGGATCCGCCAGGTCCAAGATTTTCTTGAGCGGCAGATCGCCATCGAGAACGTCTCTTACTACAGCGCAGTAGAGCCTTCGATGGACGAAGCAGATTTTTTGTCTGAAATTTTGCATGGGAGCGGCTGCAATCTGCTGCTCGATGTCAACAACGTTTATGTCAATGGGTTCAACCATCATTACGATCCAAAGGCTTTTATTGAAAAATTGCCCCTTGAAAAGGTTGTCTACATCCATATGGCAGGGCATCAAATGCGCTCTGATGACCTCATCATCGATACGCATGGCGAGCCGATCGTCGATCCTGTCTACGATCTTTTTGAATGGACGGTCCAACGTTTAGATCCTGTTCCCGTCCTATTGGAAAGAGATTTTAACTTAACAGATTTTGATCAGATTTTAAGCGAAGTCCATCACTTGCAGCATCTGACAGAAAAACATTGGGCAGGCCATGAGCTCAGCGTTTGATCTGCAAAGAAAGATGGCCAAGTTCTGCAGGACAGGATTTGATCCCGCAGGAGTTGGGATGCAGCCGGAGCGTGCGATGCTCTACCGCGACCTCATTTTTTTTACGGTCCAGAGCGCTCTATTGAATTATTACCCTCTGACTTCCGCTCTTCTGGGAGAGGAAAAGTGGCAGGAGCTGACCAAAGATTTTTTTGCAGAACATCCTTGCGGCGATCCCCAATTTTGGAAAATGCCGAAAGGTTTGGCTGAATATGCAGAGATCAGCAAGTGGGGAGAAAAGTATCAGGCTCCTTTCCTCGCCGACCTTCTCCACTTTGAATGGCTGGAGATCGAAGTGTGCATGATGGAAGATTGCCCTATTCCCACTCTCAAATACGAGGGCGACGTACTGGAAGATATTCCTTATTTAAACCCTGAGCACAGATTGGTCGACTATTCCTATCCGGTCTTTCAGGAAATTTCGCTCGATAAGCCTTTGAAAAAAGGGACATACCCTCTGTTTAGCTACCGCCATCCCGATACATTGGAAGCCCATTTTTTCTCCCTGTCACCCTTTTTTCGAATATTGATCGAGCTCGTTGCTCAGTGCAATCGATCAGGGCAGGATGCGCTCAAGATAGCAGCGCGCCATTGCAAGATAGCCATCGACGAGCGGCTATTTCAAATTGGCCGCAAATTTTTAGAAAACCTTGTTCAAAAACGTGCAGTTCTAGGCTTTAAACCGTAATGGAGTCCTTATGAAGACCTTTTGCAAAAAGAGTATCCAGGTGTTGGAATCGCTGCGTTGGCTGCCTCTGCTATGCTTACGCCTCATTTTGGCATATGGATTTTTGATGCCTGCCCTACAGAAGCTCAAAAACTTTGATTCTGTGGTGCAATGGTTTGCAAGCCTGAGCATTCCATTCCCTTATTTTAGCGCTGTGTTATCGACAACTGTCGAGCTGACAGGGGTCGTTTTCCTTTTTTTCGGATTCCTCACCCGCATCATTTCGATACCGCTGATGTTCTTAATGTTTGTCGCCATTTCAACAGTGCACTGGGCTAACGGCTTTGCAGCTTCCGCTAATGGGTTTGAGATTCCCCTCTACTACTTTTTAATGCTCCTTTGCCTGTTCGTTTTCGGACCGGGGGGTATTAGCATTGACACGTTGATTAAGAAACGGTGGCTAGCCAATTAAATTTTGTTTTTTTAATTATTTGGAGATTAGAGCATGAACAAGAAAACTTTTTATCTGGCAGCAGCTATTGTTGCCTCTCTATGCGGTTCTGCATATGCAGCTCCGAAAACAACGTCGCAAGCGCAAACAAATCAGCCAGCGGCGCAACCTCCTTCGCAATCCCCTCAGACGCAGATGATCCAGCCTAATTCTCCCCAGACGCCGCCAGACTGTACGAAATTGACCCCAGACCAGATGACGTTTGCAGGACAATTTACCGATATGAACCTAAGGGCTGCATTCTGCTCACAGCTCACCTCAGACCAGAGGCAGCAAGTGATGGCAATGACCTATCAGCCGGATTCCAATGGAAATTTGCTGACTGCTGACCAGGCTATGAAAAACTTCATGCAAGCAAACAACATGCTCGTTCCAGGCGCTTCTCCAGCAACAACAACTCCTCGGCGTCAAGGCGGCGGCTGTCCTGTGAAGTAAACTGTGGCCTTTGCTAGTGTTGGAAACGCGGACGCTTAGCGCTGTGTTTCCGACTTGTGATAAAGCGCCGCTTCTCAAACTTATCCTAAAAAATGATTTTGTTTGGGTGTATGCCTCAAAAAGTCAGCTGAAAAAAGAAGCTACAAAGTCATCGATCTCTTTTTCCGTAACAGGACTTGTGATTGATTGTTCTTCTGTTTTGTAAGATAGGCTTGAAGACTCAGAGATATTTGCATAATTTGAATTTATTTTTGTCTTTTTTTCTAATGCATTAGAATTTGCATCTTCGTCTGCAGAAAAAGTTCTTTTTTTGTTTTTTTGTTCTGGAAGCGTTTCCTGAAGGCTTTTGCAGTTCCGGCTTTCTAGGTTAATCACAGCAACGCTCGGATTATCCATCGAAAAAGTTCCTCCGGAGCTTTTTTGAGCAACGTCGAGCTTTAAGGTTGAGGAACTAATAGAAAGATTGTTTGCCTTGTCCGATAAAGAGCTAAATTGTGGCGATATAGTTTCAATACCGGAAAGTTGAAGCAATTCTCTATAATCCTTGTTTTTCGAGACCGCTTCCATAAAACAACATGTGATAACTGACAGAGGATCCTTTAAAGAAAGAAACAAATACTGCGGAGGCGGAATGCCTTCCTTGATTAAATTTTCGTGATCAAAAAGGAATTTAAAGTTGGATGCTTTTTCTTTCAATGGAATTGGATGCCATTTTTTCCAAAACTCCAATAATTCAGCACCTTTTTTATTTTTAATTTCTTTAAATTGATCGATCGGCAACATACCGGCCCTAAAATAGAGCTTAAGGCCGGCAGTTGTTGAGTTTAACTTGAGTTTTGAAATGCGTTTCATGCATAAAAAATTAATGATATGAGCTAACATTATTGAACCATATCCTTTTCTTTGATGAGAAGGATCGATCACTAGCTGCCACAAAGTACTTTTGCGCGTTTCTTTTAATTTTTTTTTCTTAATGGAACACTCAAACAGAGCCACTCCAAGTATATTTTCTTTTTGCTCTACAAGAGTAATGAGGTGAACAATTGATTTTTTACTGCAATCATCCTTTCCTTTCTTGACCACCATCTTGCCTTCATTTTGTATCAGTCGATTGATAACCTTGTTGAGGTCTTTATAAACCATACATTCAGGCAGGTCATCTTCACTAACTCCAAATTTTGCAATAGTTTTAGTAATATAAGGTGCATCTTTCTGCTGAGGATGCGACACAATAGGGGTAGAAGAAAAGAGTGATGGCACAATAGCATTCATAAAATTATTTTTATAAAAAACGATGAAAACATATTAATTAGGATTTGATTTTTTTGCAATTGGAGCGTTCTTGTTCTTTTTCCATAATAGCAGCCCTTTACTTCTTCTGCAGGTTCAAAGACCTGCGGTTCATGGTAAAGCTAGTATCTTGTACTCTTCGCTTAACTTCTCAGCCAAGTTAGTGACAGGTTAGGTTAATAGAATGTAAGTCTCTAAGTCCGTCCTGGACAAAAATGAGGAGGGAAAATTACATTCGTTCCGGACTAAGTGAACAACTCGCTTAGAATTTAGGAGAAACAATGATATGAAAAAACAAATGACCATGATGTTGGCCCTCTGCGGGTTAGCAGGTGGAGTATCTGCACATGCAGAAAATACAGTCCAAAAACCTCAAGTCGTCACTTCTTCAACACCGCAGAAAGCTTACGAAGCTACCGCGACCAAGTTGACCGCTGAAGAGCTTGCTTTTGCTTCCAAGCTGAGCGATGCGAACCGTAAAGCGTTCACCGAGAAGCTGACCGTTGAGCAACGCAAATTAGCGATTGCAGCTGCAAAAAACGCATCTGTTGCGAATGCAGCTGACGAGGCCGTGGCAAAAATTCTCAACGCAAATGCCATTGCAACAGCTGAAAAAAATGAGAAAGCTTCTATCGCATCCGCTGAACATTCCCACTCTGCACCTCAAGCAACCGCTCAAGAGTCCCACCAAGCGAAATAAGTTTCTTAATTAACAGACTTATAGCAGCCGCCCTTAATTTTTTAAGGGCGGCAGCTCGATCAAATAGAGTCCTTTAAGGCTGGATACGTGAACAGCAGGAAATGGACAACATTCAAGGCGAAGTGGCAAAAAATGCTGCTCTCGATCGACTTCGTGATCTCATAGATCGTTCCGTAAATCAATCCAGCAACGAACACAAGGCATAAGAAAGGGATGCTCGGAACCCATTTGACATGGAGAAGGGTAAAGAATAAAGAGGTTCCTAAAACGGCCCCGAAGCTTGCCAATCTCCCTTGCCCGAGCCATTGTTTCACCTCTTTTTGAAAAAAACCTCGGAAAAATGCTTCTTCCGGAATGGCGACAAAGATCAAATTGTCGATCAGCCAGACAAAAAGAATCGTCGGGACCTTAGGGTCCCATTTCACCATCCCTGTCTTAAGGGAGATCAGCATCATCAGGGCAATCCCCAAAATAGAAAGAGGGATAGTGATTCGCATTACCCTTTGGAATTGGGCCCTGGACTGGATCAGAGGAATTGTCCATGCAAGGGCAAAAATACCGATAAAAGGTTTATCAAAGTTAAACCATAAGTTATATGGATAGGCATGGGGGCTGATCGCAAGATTGGAGGCCACCTGCCAATTGCGAAATCCTGGAAAGAGATGGAAGGCTAAACCTAAAGACAGTATGCTCACGAGCGCAAAGAGGAAAAGGCGGCTCCAGCGCTTGATCTCCTTTTTCATCAAGAAATGGGAAATCATGACAATAAGGATTGGGATCAGGCCTACAGCTGTGACGATGCCCGCTTGAAAAGCCAAGATCGTCGAGATGGCAAGAAATGAGCCCCACAGCCATGCAGTCTTGCGGAACCAAAGGCTGACAAAGCTCATGCCAAAAGCAAAAAACGTCAGTGTTGCCAGAGGGTTTTTCCAAAGAGTGGCATGTGTAAAAAAAGTTTCCATATGATGAACACTTTAACGGGATAAGAATTTTCGTTCTAGGGAGAGTTGATCGATGCGGAGAAAAACGAAAAATGGGGTTGAGTGGCTCGAATTCGAGCTTCTAGCCGATATTCCAGAAGTTGTCCATGGAGTCATTTTACGCCATGGAGGAATTAGCGACGGCCATTGTTCTTCTTTAAATATCGGCGGCAATACTGGAGACCAGTGGGAGAACATTCAGGAAAACCGGAAGAGGGCTCTGGAAGCTCTCGGCATTGTCGACGTTGTCTCTTCCTATCAGGTCCACTCCGATCGAGTTGTCCACATCCCCGCAAAAAATTTCCCCGACGTTGGCGAAGCGGACGGCCTAATGACGCAAGTGCCCGGTTTAGGCTTGATGATCAAGCACGCAGATTGCCAAGCAGCCATCTTCTACGATCTGAAGAATAAAGCGATTGCCAACGTCCATTCTGGTTGGAGGGGGAACGTTAAGAACATCTACGAAAAGACGGTCCTTCAGATGAAGGAGGCGTTTGGCTCTTCCGCAGAAGATTTGCTGGTCTGCATTTCTCCAAGCTTGGGCCCTTCCCGCTCCGAGTTCAAAAACTACCGCGAGGAGCTGCCGGAGCATTTCTGGAAGTTTCAGATATCTCCCACCTATTTCGACCTATGGGCAATAGCAAGGATGCAGCTTGAAGAATGCGGCGTTGATCCCAAGCGCATCGAGATCGCTTCTATTTGTACGTATACGGCATCTGAGGACTTCTTCTCTTATAGGAGGGACAAGCCGACGGGCAGAAATGCAACAATTGCAGCCTTAAGATCTACTAGCCAAACCTGCTCCTCTTAACTTCAGGTATTCTCAGCAGATCTTCCAGATGGAAAGGGGTGTTTTTTCTAGTTAGTTTTTCATAAGTATTTAATAATTAGTGTGTTAGTGAAAATCTTGCCGTCCTCTTCTTCGTTCCTGCGATGGGTCCACATTATAAGGGGAAATGAAGCGCACAGCCGGACGAACCCTTTTATTCCTTGAATTTATTTAACGCAGTTTATTTCATAATCAGATCGCAAATTATTCATTTTCATGTATTTGTTATATTACATTAAATCTGAGTTAAATATAAAAATTTAACTTGATCTATATTTTAATTTTTTATAAAATGATCGTTCCATTAGTTAAAAAATAATATTAAAAAGATAGAGCGTGGTGTTATATGTCAGTCTTACAAATAAATAATGTTCCGAAAAACATTGTTCCGATTATTAAACATATTCCTGATGAAGTGGTCTATGAGTTTACTAAGCATATCAGTACGTTGAGCAGTATTTATAATTTGTCATTAGTAAGCCGACATTTCTTTCAGGTTATTTTTAATAGCGCAATTCCTGTATGGCAAACGCTTTTATCGTTTCACTTTCCCACCTCTTTTCAAACGACTCTTTCTCATTCACAGCAAAAAGATCATTATCAACAATTAAAAGCGGTAGATGATAATTTTAGGACGGAAATATGCCCGCCATGCCTGTCATTTGACTTGGGAAGTATGGTCAATTGCCTAGAAGTGCACGATGGAATGGCCATCTATGGTTTAGGCCATGGGCCGATCCAAATTCTCGACCTTAACGGCACAAAGCCAATGCGGAGCTTAGATACCTCTCAAGAAGGCGTCAATTGCCTAATGGTAGAAGATGGGATGCTCTTTACTGGATCATGCGATCGGACTATTAAAATCTTTGATCTTAGAACCAGTGAAGAAGTATCTGTCCTGATAGGTCATCAAAGCGCTGTCAGTTGCTTAGAGGTAAAAGACGAACTGCTCATTTCTGGTTCACGAGATGGGATGATCAAGGTTTGGGATTATAAAAACAGTAAAGAGCTCCACGCTTTGGCAGGTCATCAAGACATGGTCAATTGCTTAGTGGTGCAAGATGGAATGCTCATCTCAGGTTCTGATGATGGGGAAATCAAAATCTGGGATCTAACAAATAAAAAAGAGGTCCGCAGCTTGGATGTAGGACAATCCTCTGTCAGCTGCTTAAAAATAAAAGATCGAATGCTTATTTCTGCTTCATATGATGGAACGATTAAGATTATCGATTTAGAAAGCGGTCAATTACTTCGGCCCTTAGTTGGCCATGACCTCTCTGTCAATTGCCTAGAGATAAAAGATGGGATGGTCATTTCCGGTTCCGATGATAATACGATCAAAATTTGGGATATTGAAAGCGGTAAAGAACTCAGTAGTTTGGCCGGGCATGAAGACGGAATTAGCAGCCTTCGAGTGAAAGATGGCCTGCTTATTTCTGGTTCATGGGATCAGACGACTAGGATCTGGGATTTTACTCCAAAAAAACCAAATCCGCAGACAAACTCTTAATAATACGAAAGGCTAATTCTGTTGTTATTTGAAGATGATTTTACTTGTAATAAATTTATTGAAATAAAAATTGAGGTTTTATGTCAGTTCCGCAAATAAACAATAATCCGCAAGAGGCTGTTGCAGTCGTTAAACATTTTCCCGATGAAGTAGTTTATGAATTTACTAAACACATCAATAAGTTAACCGGCATTTTTAATCTTTCATTAGTAAGCCAGCACTTTTTTCAGGTCATCTTTAACGGCAAATTTCCAGTATGGCAATCGCTTTTATCGTCCCACTTTCCTTCCTCTTTCCAAAGAACTATACCTAATATGCTGCCAAAAGATCAGTATCAGCACTTAAAAGTCATTGATAATAATTTTAAGGCTGGAATGTGTCATACACGCACATTATCCGATCTTGGCAGCCCCGTCCGTTGCTTAGAAGTAAAAGATGGAATGCTCATTTCTGGTCTACATAATGGAGTGATCAGAATTTGGGACCTTGAAAGCGGTGAAGAGCTTCCAAGTTTGAATGGCCATCAAAGCTCTATCAGTTGCTTAAAGGTAAAAGAAGGAAAGCTCATTTCCGGAGCTGTTGATCAGACGATCAAAGTTTGGGACCTTGAAAGCGGGAAAGAACTCCGCACCTTGCGCGGCCATCGCGGGCCTGTCCGTTGCTTTGAGATGATCGATGGGAAGCTCATTTCTGGTTCGATTGATCGGGCAATCAAAATTTGGGATCTGGAAAGTGGTCAAGAACTTTGCAGCCTTGCTGGCCATCTAGAAGGTGTCCATTGCCTAAAGGCGTATGATAATATGCTTATTTCCGGTTCCGGTGATAAGACAATCAAAATCTGGGACCTTGAAACTGGCAAAGAGATTCAAAGTTTATATGGTCATCTAGGTGTGGTTACTTGCTTAAGTGTCAAAGATGGGACGCTTATTTCCGGTTCGTTCAATGGAGAGATCAAAATTTGGGATCTGGAAAGTGGGCGTGAGGTTCATAGCTTGAATAACAGTCAAGGCGCTGTCAGTTGCCTAGAGGTAAAAGATGGGATGCTTCTTTCCGGCTCCCTTAGCGGGATAACCACAATCTGGGACCTCGAAAGCGGTGAAGAGATTCATTGCTTGGACGGTCATCAAGGTACCGTTAGTTGCTTAAAAGTAAAAGATGGGATGCTCATTTCCGGATCGCTTGATTGCACAATCAAAATCTGGGATTTCAACCCAGCTTCAAAGTCTAAGGGGAATTAATTTCCTGCTACGATAAAAATAGGTGGCTTTACTGAAGGTGGCGGTTGAAAAATTCGACAGCGGTCTTGCCAACGTCTTCATGGATTTTCAGCCTGTCGACATTCAATGGATCCTCGCAAAAGCGGGGGGCTAAAAGCCTCTTGCCGACCAGCGATGCCTGGTTGAGAAAGACGTAATGATCCCCCTCTCCGCTTAAGATCTTCAATGAGGCCTTGCGGATCGTGTTTGCAAAGATTTTCGCATTAGCTTCCATGGGAACGACCTGATCTTTGGTCGTTGTGACAATGCAGATGGGAACGTGGATGTTTTTAAGGCTTGAGGGATCAAAAAGCCAGCCTAGGGCAGGAGCCATCGTAAAAACAGCTGAGATCCGCTTGTCGTGGAACGATTGCCTGGCTTCGTTAAAATCGACTTTTTCAAGGACGTCGGGAGTGACAAAATCGGGCAGCTCCTCGGCGCAAAACTCTCCGATTTTTTGAGCCGGGATGTTGCCCATTTGGGCTCCTGCGATCCACATTCCCGTCGCTCCTCCGAGCGAATAACCGGCAAAGCCGATTTTTGCAGGGTTGATCTTATCTTTAAAGAGCTGATTTTCAAGGAGTTCATCGAGGACAAACGAGATGTCCTTCGGCCGCTCCCAAGGCTTTGCATAAAGCTCCGGGATCTTGTTGTTCCATGTGTTGCCGTAATGATCCATGGCCGCGACGATGTAGCCGTTGGCAGCCAGGATCTCGGCAAGCCAGGAAATGGTAAATCGGTCGCCTCCGAATCCATGCGACATGACAATAAGGGGATACTTGTTCTTTGCAGTGCTTAGGGGAGCGTCTCTAGCCTCGTCGCAACGGACCCAAAGTCCGGTGGAGGACTTGCCTGGGACGTTGGCATCGACCGGATACCAAACTTCTGTCACAAGCGGCCTTTGGCGGGAATCATCGACAAGGTGCAAAGTCGTGATCCCTGTTTTTTGGGGATGGATAATGGTCGAGCGGAACTGCTGTGTTTTTTGATACCAGCTGTTAAAAGGCAAAAGCAGCAATACAGGAGCTGCAAAGTACAAGATCCACTTGACGTGCTTTTTTCCCATCTTTCTCCGCGAACGTTCAATTGAAGACGGTCAGTACAGAAGTTTTACTGCTCGTTCCATCAACCTCTTTGTTTTATCAATAACAAATTAGTTTTTTTTTGAAAAGAAGTCGGACAAATATGGGTTAACAACAAGCTGCGCAGAGCTCGAAAATCCTTCAAAAACAATCTTCTTGTCGGGATTTTGACAAATCCTTATTCTACGAAAATTGTGTGCATATCCGTGAGGGGGTAGGACTGCTGGCTTCGGATGCCCCCTTGGCCTTTAAGAGCTCTGCTCGAGAAATGGCACAAGACTCACAATATTTTAAGGAGGCAATGGCTTGCTCAATTCATTAAAGATCCCAAGCTGCCGATTCTTAGTTATATTCTTTTCAACTCTTTTGGTTTCCAATTTTTTCAGTCCTTTTCTTGCCGACCTCCATGCCGAACCCATTACCGATGAACAGATGGAAGCTTCCTATAAAAAGACGGTTTTAGTCCTTTCCAGCAGAGGGGGATATGGCCATACAGCAGCTGCGAACACTTTGCAAAAGCTCATCGGAGATAGGTACGAATTAAAGGTCGTCCATCCGATCGACCAGCTCCGCATCTGGGGTGTCCCTTCCGGCGAGCAATTTTATAACATGATGTTAAAGAGGGGATGGATCCGCTCGATGAACTTTTTAGCCCGGCACCTGGCGCCGCGCTTATTCCGCTCTCGAAGACACAAAATTGAAAAAATCATCGATTCCTACATCCAAGCCTATCAGCCCAATCTCGTCGTATCGCTGATCCCCTACATCAACTATCCTGCTTCCGAAGCGGCGCGCAAAGAGGAGATCCCCTATTTGCTGATCACAACGGACAATGACTTGCGCAACTGGTCGTTTGGGCTTGAGAAGCTCAAGCATCCGAATTTCCGGGTCACGATCGGATCGGATCTGCCGACCACGCGCGGCATTTTGCGCAAGAAGAACATTCCCGAGTCTGCAATCGAAACGATCGGGCTGCCGCTAAGGCCTGATTTCATCACGACAAAGAATGAAGAACAAATCCGGGAGGAGTATCGCATTCCTTACGAAAAACCGGTGATCTTGGTCATGATGGGAGGCGCTGGCAGCAAAAGCTCCTATGAGTATGCCCGAAAAATTGGAGGAATGGACCTTGCGACCCATCTGATCATCTGCACAGGACGCAACGAAAAATTGAAAAAAGACATCGAGAAGATCAAGCTTCATCCTACAAATTCGATGACCGTTCTTGGTTTCACGGAAAAAGTCGCCGACCTGATGGCCATGTCCGATCTTCTTATTACAAAGCCTGGGCCGGGAACGATCAACGAGGCGATTGCAATGCAGATCCCGATCCTTGTCGATAATGTCGACGCCTCTTTATTTTGGGAGCGGGCTAATAGCGAAATGGTCGTTAACTTCGGCATCGGCGAAAAAATTAAGGACTACAAACAGATGAGAAAGGTTTTAAAGGCCTTTCTGAGCGATCGGGAAAAACGGAAAGAGATCGAAAATTCGTTTGCTAATCTTCCTAGCAACAAGTTCCATGAACGGATCGGGGAAATTGTCGATTCGATGCTGGCTTCATCCCCTGAAAAGATCGCAGCTCCGGCCCATCCCTCCGGCCATCAACAGGCAGAGGCCATGCTGCCAGTCAATTGTCCTGCGGTGGACTAGACGGGTTTCTCAGCGCGGCTTTAAAGCCGCAGCCTTTCAGGATCCTCGGATATCCGAAGTATTCAATGATAGGCCATTTGCGGCAGACTGTCGGTCTCAAACGGTAGTGGCGGCAAGAGCCATCGCTTTGCAGATAGCGGCATCCCATGACCAAGACCTTCTTTCCTTCACTTTCATAGATGCGGCGGCTCCTGGGATAAAAACCAAGGATCTGCGTGCTCCACAAATAGAACAGCCTTCCAAATAGTCCTTTCGGCTGGGGAATTAGGATATAGTGACAGCAATTCCCCCTCTTTAAGCATTTTCCTTCCTGTTTAAAGGGTGGGCGGATGAGAAGCCGCGCAAACCGTTGCGCAGCCAAGTCGAGCAGGACGCCGGGAAGGATGATGATGCGCAGCGGCCAACGGACCCATGCAGGGACCCATTGCCGAGGGATCCCTCCCTGAGGAACAGCTGGAGGCTCTGTTGCATCGCCCGCTATTTCAAGGAGTTCATCCAGAGGAAGATCGGAAGTATCTGGCAAAATCTTAAGCATGTTGTATATTTTTACCGATTTTACGATATAATTGCGAGTTTTGCTGCACTTTGGATTGGATAGGGAGGCATTGTGTTGAAAAAATATTTTATTCGATGGAGCCTGGTTCTTTCTGCCGTTTTCACGAGCCCGGCCGTTTCTGCCCCAACCGTTATTGAAGAGGAGCATCCTGTCGTTATTTTAGGAGGGGGGATCGGCGCTTTGACATCGGCCATTTACCTCTCGCGCGCAGGCCTTGCGCCTGTTGTGGTCACAGGGCCGAATGTTGGCGGCGCGATCACCCAATCACACTCCGTGCAAAATTGGCCTGGGGAATTTGAGATTTCAGGCGTTGGCCTGATGGACCAAGTCAAAGATCAAGCAGTGCAGAATGGAGCGATCCTGCTGAGCGAGACGGTGGCCCATGTCGATTTTTCCAGCCGTCCTTTTATCATCACCACCAAACAGCTTACCGGCGGCAATGAAACGATCAGAACGATCAAGGCAGAGGCCTGCATCATTGCAATGGGGGCAACTCCCAATCGGTTGAAGGTCCCTGGGGAGGAGAGATACTGGTCGCACGGCGTATATAGCTGCGCCGTATGCGATGGAGGGCTTTATAAAGAGAAGGTCGTTGCCATTGTCGGCGGCGGCGATAGCGCTTTGACAGAAGCCCATTACCTTTCCAATATCGCCCGTAAAGTTTATGTGGTCGTCCGAGGAGATCAGTTCCGGGCAGTGGAAAAAGAGAGGATGCAAGCGATCCTAAGCCGCTCGAATGTCGAGGTGATCTACAATTCGGAGATCAAACAGATCTATGGCAATGATGATGAGGTCACCCATATCATCATCCAGAACAACAAGAGCCAGAAGAGAGATAAGTTGTCTGTCGACGCCGTTTTTTTAGCCATTGGCTCGACACCGAACTCCGCCTTGTTCTCGAAAGACATCGAGCTCGATGGCAATGGCTATATCGTCCTAAAAAAACACCAGGAGACATCGATCGAAGGAGTCTATGCGGTAGGGGACATTGCCGATCCAGAGTTTAAACAGGCGATCTCTGCTGCAGGAGATGGTTCGAAGGCAGCTCTTCAAGCGCAGCAGCACCTCGCACGATACCAGCCTAAACCGGTTGCAAAGAAGACGGCTGCGCCTGTTCCTAGCGAAAAGCCTGTGATTGAGATCGCGACCCGCGAAGAGCTGGCAAATCTGCTAAAGGATGCAGATGGCGGGATCATCCTCGATTTTTACGGCGATTATTGCGGCCCATGCCGGATGTTCGCCCCTCAATATGCATCCTGGGCGAAAGAATTTCAGGGCAAGATCACATTTGCCAAGGTGAACGTTGAGAAGGCTAACGGATTATGCGAAGCCTATCAAATCCGCGTGATCCCAACTCTTGTTATCCTCGATAAGGAAGGAAAAGTTATTCGAAAAAGCGCTGGCTCGATCGAAATTGCCGAAGTTGGAAAGCGTCTGGACAGCGCAAAAGATAGCGCTCTGATCGATCCTGCAATTTTTAAGTAGGAAGGACATCTCAAAACTCCAAATTGTCAGTGGTATATACTGGTTCCGATTCAATCGCGGAAGCAGTATATATCCTCCATGGACTAAGGCTGTGTGCTAGCGCGCTGGCAAACTGGTTCTAGGGGGCTTTGACGCGGTAGGTCTTGACCCGATTGAGCCATCCCGGCAGCCACCTGGCCTCATTGCGTTGCGGCGGCGACAGATCGACCCGATCGGTAAGCACTTTGTTCGCAGCTGCAACGAACTCTTCGACTGGATTGTCCGTGTTCCCGGGCATTCTCAATAGAACCTGGAGAAGCCCCCACCCTTTTTCTTCATACCGCTCTGAAGAGCTTGTTCCAGCACCTTTAAAGTTCAAATAGTCGAGAAGGGCATATGTGCCCCCTGGGGTTTTTCCAAGACGCTCAATCTGTGCTTGGACGTGTTCAGCTTCGCTTTTCGGAAGGCCTTTAACAAGGGCTGGCTCTGTCTTGGTAAACCGTTCAGCCATGAAAAGCGCTTGGAGGGTGATTGTCTGGGTAAGCAAATTGCGCAGTTCCAGCATTTTTCCCGATCGTTTGTTCTTTTCGAACTCTTCCCGCGAATGCCAAGGGCATGTCGTTTTGGGGTTCAGCCATTGAGGAAGCTGAACTTGATGGTCTTTGAAAAATTGGACAAGGTCTCTAAAGGTCTCTACGAATTGGTCTTCCCTGCCGATCGGATACCAGATGAAGTGGCCAATGCCAAGTGATGCAAAGCATTCCCCTTGGTTCCATGTCAGAAGACCTTCGATGGTCTGGTTGCATTCATTCATCCAGATCTTTTGAGCGATCATGGAAGCATCGATCTCCGATATTTCAAGCGCTGGCAAAGAAAGTGAGGAGGTCAGGAAAAGGATCAAACTCGCCATTGTGTTTTTTTGCATCGCATTACTCCTTTTTTGTTGACGCTATGGTTCGATCAGCCATAATCTTTTCATTTAACAGCCTCTAAGCAAAGGTGATATTGTGAATGCTATCATATTGCTGATCGTCATTATCTGCTTGTGCCATCCCAGGTTCCTTTCTGCAGGAGAGCAGGATGTTTCCAATTCATTAAAAAGAGGCTTTTTTTTCTTTGCCGATCCTGTCTATTGGCAAACGCATGAAGATGGGTTGGCCTATGCAACAGAGAGCAATTCTAGCACGACCTTAGCACCACATAGCAAGGCTGAAAATTTGCATTTTGACTGGGACTTCGGTTTTGAGGTCGGCTTTGGATATCGGATACCGCATGATGCATGGAGCTTTTCGTTAGGGTTAAAGCATATCCATACGAATGCCCATGGCCATAAAACTGCAAGCGGAGACAATGTGCTATTTCCGCTGTGGAAGCTTCCCGATCCGTTGGATCCTTCCTTTGCGCATGAAGCAAAAGCGCATTGGCGCCTGCATCTTGGACTTCTCGATCTCATCATGAAAAAAGATTGGCAGCCAACAAAGACATGCATCTTTGCTCCTGTGCTAGGACTCCGTTCGGCATGGATCCGTCAAAAATATAACCTCTTTTATTTGGGAGGCTCGCTGCTTCCGGATAGAGAAGAACAGTTCAGCATGAAAAATAAGTTCTGGGGGATCGGCCCGGTTTTCGGAATGCGCAGCTCGTGGGAATGTGTGCGCAGCTTCAGCCTCTTTGGCGATCTTCTTGTTTCGATCCTTTATGGAGAGTTTTACCTGCATCAAGCAGAGTGGACGCTGCCTCACAAATCGAAAATCCTCGGGATCCATGAAGCCTTCCGCTCCAGCGTAACGACATCCGATCTTACAATAGGTGTTCGATGGGAACGCTATTGGGAGGGGACGTTGAAGAAGCTTTCTTTGGAATTGGCCTGGGACCAAATTTTTCTTTATTCCCAAAACCAATTTATCCGTTTTACAAACCCTTCTGCACGAGGGATCTTTGTTTCAAACCAAGGAGACCTCTCCCTTCAAGGTTATCATATCGGCGCTCGGTTTGATTTTTAACGGATAAGACAGTTCTTGAACCACCATGTATATAGGTTCTTGCTTGACCGATTGGTCTACAATCGGACAAAGTAAAAAAAAATTAATGGGATGGCGCAGATGACTAAACCTGAAATTGAGCGGATCCGTCGATTTGAAACGCTAGGGATACAGGACGTTCCCATTGTTGGCGGTAAAAACGCCTCCTTGGGAGAGATGATCCGCGGTCTAAAAGCAGAACAGATCCAAGTTCCCGACGGGTTTGCGACAACTGCGCTTGCCTATCACGAGTTCCTTCAATACAACCAGTTGAACAAAACCATTGGCGAGCAGCTTAATAAACTGAAGGACGATGTCGAGTCGTTGGCAAAGGTCGGTCTTGCAATCCGCAAAGCGATCCTTGCGGCAAAAATGCCTCCAGCTCTGCTTTCCGAGTTGAAACGCGCTTACCAAGATCTGTCCAAACAATGCCATGCGAAAGAGGCGGATGTCGCTGTCCGCAGCAGCGCAACCGCTGAGGACTTGCCAACAGCAAGTTTTGCCGGCCAACAAGAGACCTATTTGAACGTGCATGGCGAAAAGGCATTGATCGAAGCCTGTCTAAAATGCTACGCATCCTTATTTACCGATCGGGCGATCAGCTATCGGGAAACGAAGGGATTTGATCATTTGAAAGTCGCGCTGTCGATCGGGATTCAAAAAATGGTCCGCTCCGATTTGGGCTGTTCTGGAGTGTTGTTCACGCTCGATACGGAAAATGGCTTTCCCCATGTCGTTGTGATCAATGCCTCTTGGGGCTTGGGAGAAAATGTGGTGCAGGGAGCGGTCAGCCCCGATGAATATGTTGTTTTCAAGCCGCTGCTTGAGAAAAAAGAGTTCTGTCCGATCCTTTCAAAAGAATTGGGCGCCAAATCGCAGAAGATGGTCTACGGCAGGTCGAAGCATGGGGCTATCAAAAATATCAAGACGTCGCTGCAGGAGCAGAAGAGCTTTGCGCTTTGCGATGCGGAAGTATTACAATTAGCCCGTTGGGGATGCGCCATCGAAAAGCATTACGGCCGTCCGATGGACATCGAGTGGGCTAAAGATGGCCAAACCCAAGAGCTGTTCATCGTGCAAGCGCGGCCTGAAACTGTCCAATCGCAAAAACAGCAAGATCGATTTAAAACGTATACTCTTAATGAAAAAGGAAAGGCGGTTTGCCATGGACTTGCAATCGGAGAATCGATTGTATCTGGAAAAGCGCAAGTGATCCGGAAAGTCGCCGATATCAAAAAATTTAAACCTGGCAATATTCTCATTACGGAAACAACATCTCCCGATTGGGTCCCAATCATGCAGCAAGCTGCAGCGATTGTGACCGACCATGGGGGCAGGACCTCCCATGCTGCGATTGTCAGCAGGGAGCTTGGCGTGCCGGCGATCGTTGGCACCAATAACGGAACAAAACTGATCAAAGATGCAAGCCCGATCACCGTTTGCTGCTCAGAAGGAGAGCATGGGACGGTTTATGAAGGTCAGCTCAAATACAAAGCGGATGAGATCTCTTTGGAAAATCTCCCGCAGCTGCCCGTAAAGATCATGATGAACATCGCAAGCCCTTCCGCAGCATTTCAATGGTGGCGGCTCCCTTGCCAAGGCATCGGCCTTGCCCGCATGGAGTTCATCATCAATAACAGCATCAAGATCCATCCGATGGCCCTTGTCCGTTTCGCCAAGCTGCACGATAAAAAGGCTAAAAAAGAGATCGAGCTACTCACCAAAGGCTACCTTGATAAGTGCGAGTATTTCGTCGCCCGATTAGCACAAGGGATCGGAAAGATCGCCGCATCGCGTTATCCCGAGCCCGTGATTGTTCGCCTCAGCGACTTCAAGACAAACGAATACGCAAACCTGATCGGCGGAAAAGAGTTTGAGCCCAAAGAAGAAAACCCGATGTTAGGGTTCCGGGGAGCATCCCGTTATTATAGTCCTCGTTATAAGGAGGGGTTTGCTTTGGAGTGCGAGGCGATCAAACGGGTCCGTGAAACGATGGGGTTAAGCAACCTGATCGTGATGGTGCCTTTTTGCAGGACCTTGGAAGAAGGTGACCGTGTTTTACAGGTCATGGAGGAAAATGGACTGAAAAGAGGAGTGGACGGACTCCAAGTCTATGTCATGGCAGAAATCCCTTCCAATGTCATTTTGGCAAAAGAGTTTGCTGAGAGGTTTGATGGGTTTTCGATCGGCTCCAACGACCTGACACAGCTCGTACTTGGCGTCGATAGGGACTCAGAGGAGCTGGCCCCTCTATTTAGTGAAAAGAATGAAGCGGTCAAATCGATGATCCGCGACCTCATTCAAAAAGCCCACCAGATGAATCGGAAGGTCGGTATCTGCGGCCAAGCTCCGAGCGACTATCCCGATTTTGCAGCCTTTTTAATGGATGAGGGGATCGATTCGATCTCATTAAACCCCGATAGCATTGTCGGGACCCTAATGAAGCTTTCCCTTAAGTAGCTGATCATTAGATGTTTGCGCGTGTGTTGTAAGCAGCTGATAATGAGATAGATATCTGCATTTTTTCAACGTGATTCAATAGCAGCAAATCAAATTGATATTTAGTCAGTTATATCTCATGCAAATTAGTTAAATTAATTTTTATATAACTAGCTGTTGATTTGTTGATTTTTTAATTTATTAATGTATAATTAGTGTAAGATATTAATAGTATTATGCAATTAAGAAGGTAATATGTGGTTAGATGAAGAGTTCTCAGAAAACCATCCCCTCGCCAAAAAGCTCCAATATATGACTCTGCAATCCTGCGAGCGTAGCGATGCGGCGATCGAGTACAAAAATACCAACAGGAAGTTTATCGCGTTTGATTTGCGAGATCGGGTTTTGATGGCGTTAGTAGGACAAACGTTAAAACCATTCGGATTTTGGCAAAATTTGCATGACTATTTTATTGAGTCCAAATTCCATTTCCTTCGCGTATGGTCAGAAATGCAATTGGCAAACCGAGGCGAGATGCATCTGCGCAATCTCTATCTGCAGCATCCTGCAAAGTTCTTTGAAGTGGAATTTGAAGATGCAAAGAATGTTAAAATGAGAATTGTGAAGTGCAACTACATCATCAGCGAGATGTGCTCTAATAAACGGATTGCCTTGAACGATAACCAACAGGTAAATGGACTTCTGGACGAATTTCGTCAAAAGATCCATGAAGAGGAACAGCGGCTCCAAATCGGCAACCATTTGTTCGAAGCCTTTTCACCAGAGAGCAATGCACCTAAGAAGACATTGATCGACCATTCTGGCA
>JAFEGF010000078.1 GCA_018240225.1 Verrucomicrobiota bacterium | reverse complement strand
TTTGCGAAAAATTCTCAAAAAAGCGACGAAACCTAAATCCGTTAACAGTCTCTTAAATTGCAAAAAAATGTAAATACCCCAACAAGAGATAACTTTCAAGTTTACTTCTGTATAACGAAACGGGTATTTAATCAAAATACAAACCCTACCCTTGAGGCATCTTAAGATGTTGGACGAAAAGCAAGTTTTAAGTTTCCTGAAAGAAAGCGAACTGTTTTCCAACTTTTCAGAACAGGAACTTAAAGAATTTCTCCCCTATATCCGTGAAGGAGTCTATGAGAAAGACCTCTTTATCTTTCATGAAGGGGATCGGGAAAATCACCTCTATCTCATAAAAAAAGGAAAAGTCGCCATTATCACTGAGGACCGCGAACATGGCCATCCTTATACGCTGGCAGAGCTAGGGGCCAATGACTGCTTTGGAGAGGCCAATGTCTTGATCGGCGATATCCGGTTGGCATCAGCCAAAGCGATAGAACTGCTTGAAGTGCTCATCTTCGATTTCGGCGACTTCCATAAACTGATGGAAACAAAACCGATCTTTTCCCGTTTTGCCCTCAACTTATCGAAACAAGCCGGAAAACATCTCAAATTTGCCAATGAACGAACTGTCAAATCGATGCAGCAAGAGCTCAATCTGACAAAGACCCACGACCAGATGGGAAGGTTCATTGTCCACCTGTTCCTTTTACTGACGTTTTATGTTTACATTTTGAAGATATTCGAACAGTTTGGCACCGAGTCGATCTTGATCCGCTCCATTTCCATTGCATTGATCACCTGCTTTGCAGTAAGCGGAGTGCTGATTGTAAAGAACAGCGGCTTCCCACTTGAGTTTTACGGCCTGACGTTGAAGAACTGGAAGAAAAACGCATTGGATTCGATCCTTTTTACAATTCCCGCCTTGCTCTTTATGGTTGGGCTGAAGTGGATGCTGATCAAGACCATTCCTGCATTCAAAGATCTTTCCCTGTTTCAAATTGGAGATCCTACCCATCCTTTTCTCCGTTTTTTCGGCGATTCAGCACATCAGACCCGTTTTTATACAATGCTTGGCCTTTACATCGCTTTTGTCCCCTTGCAGGAATTTATCGCTCGAGGCTGCCTTCAAAGCTGCCTGCGTAATTTCTTTACCTCTCCTAATCGGATCGTGCTATCGATTCTATCTTCCAACCTTCTCTTCGGCCTTTTTCATGGCCTTAAGTCGTTTTCGTTTATCGGTGCTGCATTTCTGCTCGGTATTTTTTGGGGATGGATCTATCAAAGGCAAAATTCGATCATCGGACCGTCCATTTCCCATGCGATCGTCGGCGCCTGGGCTTTTGGCATCCTCAATTATCAAAGCGTTTTGATCTATTAGACACGTAGCGAGATGGGTTACTAGAGGGTCTGAAGGCCCTTTTTACCAGCTTGAAGGTAAAAGGTCTTTGCGAACAACGGAAACGGTTTGATGTCCAAAGCGCTCCAATAGGAATGATCATCCCCATCGTAGCTGACAAGAAGCTGCTCTCCTGGACGCACCGTCTTGCTGATCAAATAGATGACGGCAAGAGGCGATTCTGGGATGCCGTAAGAGTTCGGCGGGATCCTGACCAGTTCTGCCGCAACATTCGGTTTTTCCGAGTGGTTGATAAAGCGGGTAAAATTGCCCGATTTATCTGCATCGACATGCAGGGAATAATGGCGTCGAGGATGGTACCTGCCCTTCGGATGAAATTTCTTTTGCTCTTCGCGTGTAAGACAAATATTGGACAACGGCTCAAAGGCATAAAGCGCATCATCGGCAACATTCTGAGGGACCAGCAAGGTATCGCCCGTATAAGGGGCCACCACTTGGCCTTTGCTCAGAGGCTCTGCTTCCGGATGTAAAAAAATTCCGTACCCTAAGCTTTTAGGTAATTTTTTACAGACCAGGTAATCAGGAAGGCCCTTTTGCTGAATCGATTGGGCCACATTGGCAAGCTCCTTTAGATGCTGCTCGCTTGCGCGCAGCAAAGAAAGCCTCTGCTTTCGGGCTTCCCTGTGGATGACCGAAAGGATGGCTGGATCAATGATTTGAAACGGCATTTTGTATTTCATAATTAGATAATAAGATAAAAAGCCATTTTAATTCATTAAATTTCAGAAACAAAAACAATTATTGATTTGAAAGCGTTTGTATATACTTCCGAATATTCTCGATCCGAGCTCGATTGACCCCTCCATCTCCATACCCGACGCGAGAAGCGGAACGGACGCAAACTTCCCCTTTTTCCTTCACGACTAAAAACTCCAGGTCATCCCGAAAGCGGCAAAGCGGTGTTGTAACGACCACATGCATGTATGTCTCTGTCTTTTCCATTACAGTCGCAATGTAGGTCTTTTTTAGAAACTCTTCGATTTGGGACAAAGTCTGATCAGATCGATAGGGCAGCGGCGCTATGGCGTGCTCCTCATCGCTCTTTAAACAGCTTTGCACGCAATTTGGACTTTTTGGGCAGGGCTGGAGCATCCCTCGGCTCAACCCCGTTGTCTTAGGGACTGTTAGATTTTTCCAAATCATTAACACCAAAAGAGCACCGATTAGAACCAAAACAACGCCTAAAATACGCATCTTCTTCATTTCCTATAATTTACACTCGAATATTCGCACATTCTAAATGCCTAATTTTTGAGGTTTGCAGGCAATATTTGCAAGTTCGATTCAAATCTTTTGAAGAACCAGGCGCTTTTAACAGACTTAAAACACTCACAATCAACATCTTAATTATACAAAACAATCAAAAAAGCAAACGAAAACAACTAACAATTAAAACATTAACAACAAATTAACAATATCTTAATTATTATTTTATTTAAAATTAAAAATTAAATGATATAATGTTGTTTAAATATAATAAAAAGGGGTATTAATAATGGCATTTCAAGTTACTAGTTCTTTAACTACAGTACAACAAACTTCAGATTTTGGAAGGCTTCAAATTCAGGACCCAACCCTGCTAAGCCTTTGGACTATCTTTGATAAGGTGAGAAATGGACACAATCTTTCATCTGATGAAGTCCAATTCCTTGAAAAGGCATCCACGTATAGCTATTCGATCGGAGAATCAATTTGTTCCTATTTTGTGACAGCTTCCGATGAAGCTTCCGTTGGAGAGATCAATGGATTGGCCAGCCGCATTCTACTCAAGAAAAACTCGGGTAAAGAGGCGCTTGAACAGATTACCGCAACACTGCTTTCCGCAGTCAATCCAACAGCTAAAGAAGTCGCTGCCTTATCTGGACTGATCCGATCGTGCGCTACCCGCCAAGATTCATTTGACCAGGTCCTAGCTCAGTTTTGTTCGAAGAAAAAAAGGAATCCTACTCGAGGAGAATTGATCGACCTCGTTGCCAAATTTAATCAAGAGGCGCTACCCAAAACTGCATTTGCCGGAACTGCAATTGCCAAAGTCACCATCAGCGATGAATTTCAAAAAAATCATCGAGAAGCTGTAGTCCGCTATAATGCGGAAGGTCTTCTTGAAATCATCGATGGCCCAGTTGCTCCAATCAGTAAAACACCTAAACAGACATTGACATCTTCGCAAGTTGCCGAAATGCACGAACTTTATGAAAACCTATCGAAGGGCACCGACTACAACAACTTGGGTGAAATGCTCGAGTTCATGAGCTTCTATCGAAACGCAAAAACAATCAATCCCGAGCTGACGCTAAAAGAGGCATTCGCCGCTTACCGCCCCGATCTCATAGGGACCTTCGATAAATACCGCTCAGGGACCTGCATCTTGCTTTCGAATAAGTTCTGCGAAGAACTTAGCAAAAAAGGGATTCACGCAGAAAATGTAGGCAGACCGATCTTTAACCACTGGGTGACAATGCCTATTCCTGGAACAGAAACGACTCCCATCAAATGGATGAACTTTTCCGATAGCCTTAAAGGCGCAGACCATACAGACGCCGTTTGCCATTATAAACTGACAGATGGTTCAGACCACGTCATTCAGTTTGCCTGCTCTTATGAAGAAGACAATGCTGACGAGGTTCTTGCATTTCAAGGCAATAGAAAATCCTCAGCAATGGATCAGTATCTTGATTCCCGCTACGCCAATGACAGCGAACTTCTTCCCAATAAGCTCGTCGACGCTGCTACAATTGGCAAGTTGCGATTAGCCGGACGCTTCAAGGCGATGATGATCAAAGGTAAAATGACTTTAGGGATGGATCTGTTGAGAGGAAATCTCTTTATTAATGCTACTTGGGCAAAAACAATCCCTGGGCTTCCTCTAAACGCTCAAGGGATGGCATCGATTGAATTAAGGCATCTTGCACGCCCGGATGAAACTGCCACCTATTACATTAATGGAAAACCGGTTGAACTGACCCATCGGGAAGCTTTAAGGATCTTTTTAGGCAAAGCGCAATCGGAGATGACGATCCCGGTCGACATGGAAGAGAACATCATCACCTTGGCACAGAACCAAGATGCTTTGTTCAGCGAGGTCTTTATCTCACCATTGCCGTTCATTAGGACCCATTATGCCGACTTGACTGCCATCGGAAAAAAAATGAAAGAGCTGGATACCATTGCTAACGATGCACAAAAGACAAACCCTGCAGTTCAATCGCAACTGCAGACAGTTCGAAGCCACTTTGATGAGATCCTCTCTAACATGCTGGAAAAAGAAAACTTCCCTAGAGCCGCCGAGTTGATCGCCAGCCTTAAGGCATATGTAGACACGCTCTAAGAAGCTGTACTAAAACCTCGACGAAACTTGAATTGACGACAGGCCCTAGCACAGGTTCTAAAGAGGCAATTGCAAAACTGCCTCTAAATGATACCTTTTAAGGATTCAGCTGTTCTAAGATGAGGTTCTCCTCTTCTGGGCTCAGAGGGATATGGAGCATCCGTTTCAATTCAGCAATCACAAGAGGATGTTCCTTAACGGAAAATTCCCTATTGTGTTCGTTAGCTCCAGAAGGATCGTTCTCCATGGACAAGCAGAAATAGCTCCTTGTCCTTGGATGCGCAAGCAGCGCGCTATGCGCCGATGTCGGATAAGGAATAACGGGATCTGCATGATGGAAAATGACGCAAACCCTTCCTTTAAGCCTTTCCATAGCGGCGACAGGGTCTTTGTTCCATTCGGTCCAATCGATTAATTGATGCATCGTAGGACCTACGATCCATTCTGAGGCTTTGGAGTATTCGCCGCTGTTCATTTTACTCTCAGAGCGGCTATGAATGCTATGATATGACCTATCGCTTAAGAAATTGATTGCGGCATCGGCAAACTTTTCCTGGACAAGTTCTGCCCCAAAAGATCCAAAGAACCCTCCCATGGAATGCCCTGCGATCGCAATGTCGTTAGGATCGATCCCTTCTACAAATACGAGATGTTCAAAGGCCGCAAGCATATCTCTTGCTACAGTGTCAGGATGGGTGATCCCTTCGCTTTTTCCTGTGCCCCGAGGATTAAAAACAAGAAGATGGGGAAATTGGTCGGGTCCATCAAGACCTGTCTGCTTGAGAGAATTTACCCAGTTTAAAGGTTTTGCCAAGGATGTCTCATAAAAGCATCCATTGCCATGCAGATAGATGATCCCTTTTTTCATTGTTCCTGGAAAATGAAGCGCATTCGTTTTTTCTCCGTCGATCGTAGGAAGGAAAAGTTCTTTTCCTTTGAATTCCTCAATGTAAATCTTTCGAAAAGAAGAGAGCCCGTCCAATAGGTCTCTACCTTCGTTTTCTGTCCTTTCGCTGGCTACGACTAAAAATTTTGCAACTTTGTCGCAAAGCGTTTGCATGATGTAAGAAGAACGGACTGGAAAAGATTGGATGGAATAAGAATGACTAGTTCCTGCACCTGTTTTTGGAATATTAAAAGACATGATCCCCCTTCGTTAGATGTAGGCAAATTGTACCAAACATTAATCCACCGGCACAACTTGAATAATTGGTTTTATTGACCTCATTGGACTGTAACTAAGCTTGAACCCGCCTGCATTAACTAATCTATTTAAAATGAGCAACTTAGAAGTTATTACGGATGGGTCCAAATTGGAAATGGCTTCCAATCTAACTCCCAATTTCTCAAATTGTTTCGATTTGCAATAAAAAAACTAAATTAAAAAATTTAAAATATAAAATGTTTAATATATCAAATAATAACATCAAATTAAAATTGACTAAAACGAAATAAACAGATAGAATCTTCTTTTCTAAGAACACCATAAAAAGGGGAAAAATTATGGCATATTCAACCAGTCCATTACAACAATCAACAATCACACCCAATTTTTACGCTTCCGTGTTTTTACCTTCGCAAGGTACTACCGTTAGCTCCACGCAGCCATTAAATCAGCTAACGCAGCGTTTCCAGCAATATGGCGACTGCTGCCGGCTGCTTAGCATCATCCACTCCCCTCTTCAGCGAGGAAGCGAGTGCTCGCGGCTGATCCATGCAACTGGACAAGAAAGCGGGATCTCCTCTCTTGTTCAGGAAAAACTTAAAGCCATTTCGATTGAAGTTTCTCAGATCGTTCAAACGCAGCAAATAGACCCGAAAGAAACATTGCTCCAAATCGCAGAACTTTTCAAAGCTAATAAGACAGATGAAGCATTCGCAGAGTTCGCCCTCTTTGAAGAGAATTTCCCTCAACTCGCCAAGCAAGTCCATGGCAACTTATGGGCGTTAAAAGGATCTCCGACCAATAAGCATCCTGATTTTGGCAAAGTCGCTTTCTATAATCGGGAAGGATTTTCCTCATTGAACTGTGAAAAAGCGGAAGCGATCGAACATCTTTATTTAGCTGTTCCCGACAGGATCTCTCAAATCATCGATCTCTTCGAATCCGGCAACCACAAGCTTGCATTCGAAAAATTCGCACAGTTGGAAAAGATCTATCCTAAGCTTGCCGAAGCTGTATTTTATAAAGTTTGGATCGCTTACGGAAAACCAGATCAAGATAACCTATCAGAAATCGCCGATCCTAACTTTGGACGTGTGGCTTTCTACAATATTCATCCAAAGTCCGCTTTTCAATATCAACCAAACATTGGAATCGCAGCGCTAAAAGAGTTGCTTCCAAGCCTCTCCCGCTCGATCCATTTCACTCCAGAAGCCCATAGGGCCCGCCGCGACCTGAGATGCCGCGAAGTTGTCAAAGAGAACTTAAGCGTTCGCACTGGGCAAAAAGAGAAATATGCAGATGCCATCCAGAATTCCAAAATCTACCGGGATGGAGGATCTAGAGATCCTAAACCTCCCCGATTTGCAAAAACGGAATTTTCCGTCTATCCGATGAACTGTGTCAAGATCGCTTATGATCTGGCGCGCGATAAACAGAACAAGGTCTATGTATTGAACCTAGCCAATTCCGACCACGCCGGAGGCGCGTATCTGCGCCATTTCGGATCTCAAGAAGAAGAGCTTTTCCGTTGCACAGACCTCCCATTGATCCTAGACCATTTATCCCATGGCGTGCAGCCTCAAAACTTCTATCCGATCCACAGGACAACAGGTTCTTTCGGCGGCGTCTACTCTCCGTCTGTACCTTTGTTCCGGATGGGACTTGAACAGGACTATCGGATCTCGGACGAAGACCTTACGATCAGCGTCGGCACCTTTGCCGCGTTCAACCGTCCAAGGCTTGATTTCACAAACTCTGCAAATCCGCGCTTGCAAGGCGATGTCCTGTCTACAACTGAAGAAAAATTGCGCACAAGCATCCATGCAGCGTATGTTAATGGGGATGACACATTGATCCTCGGAGCCTTTGGCTGCGGAGCGTTTCAAAATCCGCCAGAGCATATCGCAGAGCTCACGATGTCGATCCTTGAAAAAGAATACAAAGGCTGCTTTAAGAAGATCGTCTTTGCCGTCCTCAAGGATGAGAACAACCATGCGCATAATCCGGAAGGCAACTACGTGCCGTTTGCCCGCGCTGTCCAAAAAGTCGGCGGCACAGCCTACGACCAAATCGGCCAGCCCATTTCTGAAAACTACGTTCAGTAATCTGATCCCCATTAGCGGCCTTTATCTGAAAGGCCGCTAACATTCTTCCTTGTTCAAAGAGAGCCTCTAAACTCTCATAAGATCTTCTTGGTCTAGATCACGCATAATCCACCCCTTAAATCAACGTTGAAAATTATTTGAATTGAATAAAAACAAGCAGAAAAAGCAAAATATCTGGCTTTTATCGGAACTAAAATGAAAAAAGGGGAAAAACATGTCAAAACCAGCTGCCTTATCAACGGTTCACAGTTCAGGATTTATACCAACGCCGATACCATTCAATCCTGCTCAGCCTTTAAACCGACTGACCGAGCTCTTCTTGCAATTTGGCGATTGCCAACGTGCGCGGAAGATTCTGAGCGCACCTGTCCAAAAGGACAACGAATGCTCGCGCTTGTTCCATGCCATCGAACAAGACAGCTCCGTAAAAAATTTGGTACTGGGTCGCCTTAAAACAATTAGGACCGAAGTTGCAGAAATTGCGAAAGCAAACCAGCTAGACCCAGCTCACCAGGTAGACCCTAAAGAGGCCCTGCTTCATATCGCAGACCTCTTCAAAAACAATAAAACTGAGGAAGGACTAGCCCAATTTGACCTTTTTGAAAAAAACTTCCCTGAAACGGCCAAGTTGATCTATGGCAACCTATGGGTTTTAAAAGGATCGCCAATGGGTAAGCACCCTGACTATGGCCAAGTCGCTTTTAAAAATAGGGAGGGGTTTTTCTCATTAAACTGTGAAAAAGCGGAAGCGATTGAACTGATCTACACCCCAGTTTCCGATAGAATTAATGAAATTATCGACCTCTTTGCATCCGGCAAAATCGAGCTCGCATGCACAAAATTCTACCAACTGGAAAAAGTCTACCCTAAGATTGCCGAATCTGTAAATTATCAACTATGGGTTGCATACGGACAGCCGTCAAACACAAATCTGCCTGAGATTAACCATCCTAACTTTGGAGCAGTAGCGTTCTACAATACCCACCCAAGTCAATCTTTCCAATACCAGCCAAATTTAATCATCGATGCACTAAAACAAGCAGCTCCAACCCTTACCCGAGAATCTTTGCTTACTCGTGAAATGCACATTGCCCGGCGCGACTTCAAAGCCCTCGAAGTTCTTAGGGAAAACTTAGCATTGCGCAAACCGCAGAAAGAGAAATACGAAGATGCGCTCAAAAATACGAAGGTTTACCAGGGCGGCGTACAAACAGAACCTAGAGCTGCCCGTTTTGACAAAACGGAATTTTCCATTTCCCCATGGAACTGTGTCAAAGTTGCAGCTACCCTTGCTAGTTATGCAGAGAACAGTGTTTATGTATTGAACTTTGCTAATGATGATCATGCTGGAGGAGGCTATCTTCGCCGTTTTGGGTCTCAGGAAGAAGAGCTTTTCCGTTGCACAGACCTTCCATGGATCCTTGATCATGCAACCCATGGCGTGCAGCCTGAAAACTTCTATCCAATCCACACGGTTGCAGGAAATGAGGGAGGGCTCTACTCCCCTTCAGTGCCTATATACAGGAGGGGCCTGGAAGCGGAATATGAGATGTTAGATCAGGAATACAAGATCGGTGTGGGAACCTTTGCTGCATGCGAGCATCCAAAGCTCGATTTCACAGATCCAGCCCATCCACGTTTGCAAGGCGATGAGCTTCGTACGACTTTAGAAAGATTGCGGACCCAATTCCATGTAGCTTACGAGAATGGACATGATACATTGATCCTCGGCGCTTTTGGTTCCGGAGCATTTGCGAATCCGCCAGAACATATTGCCGAGCTGATGATGTTCCTTCTTGAAAACGAATACAAGGGCTGCTTCAAGAAGGTCGCCTTTGCGGTTATGAAGGATGACTTCAACCGCGAGCACAATCCGGAAGGCAACTACGTACCGTTTGCCCGCGCTGTGCAAAAAGCCGGAGGCATTATTTTCGATCACGACGGCGGAATCATTACTGACATCTCTTAGTCATTAGATAAGCGTTAGCGGCCTTAAGATAGAAGGCCGCTAACATTTTTTCATACTTGCATAAAGACTCCTTGGTGCAGGTCGCGCAACTCCCGATTCCTAGGATCGATGTAGCGGATCATTTTCACGAAATCGAGCCTCTGTTCGTATAACGAAAAGAACTCCGTTTCCGATTGGACGACCGCTGTCCCGGCAGCAAGGCAGCAATGGAAGATCCTATCGGTCTCAAGGACCATCGCGACATGCGAAACAAGTTTCTCCCTTCCCCTGTTTTTCACAAAAAGAAGGTCGCCGCATCTGGCATCTTTGAGATCGATCTTCATCGCCCTCCATTCACCATAAGAGAGCAGGCGACGGGGCATGTCTCCAATGTAAGTGAGGGGAATATCGATCTGCAATGCGTTCTTAAACAGGTAATGGATCGAAGTCAGGCAATCGGTAACAAGAGGAGCTTCTTCGAGAGAAGCTGGCCTTCGATAGCTCGTTTTTCCCTCAAGTGTTGAAATCGCCGCAGCAAGAGGCTGGGCGAGAGCTGACATGTGGCGAAAGACATAAATGTTGAATGTTGCCTCCTAATTTTGTGTGTATGAAAGAAATTGGAACAATACTGCGCAAAATGCGCTTAGAGACTGTCCACAAACCAAGCATTTAGTTTTTTGAGATTCTTTTTGATGAGATTTCATAAGACCTTAGTTGTTCGGACGACGAGGCTGCGAAGACTCTTTAAAGGTCCTGTGGACCTTTAAATAGCAAAGCAGGTGAAACGACATTAGTCGTGAACTGGTCTGGTTAACACATGGGAGAGAAGTCCGATATGAAAGATCACAAAAAGAATCCAAAAAA
>JAFEGF010000077.1 GCA_018240225.1 Verrucomicrobiota bacterium | reverse complement strand
CTCATCATCGCTGAAGATGTCGAAGGCGAGGCATTGGCAACACTCGTCGTCAACCGTTTAAGAGCGGGCCTTAAAGTCTGCGCTGTCAAGGCGCCTGGCTTCGGCGACCGCCGCAAATCAATGCTGGAAGACCTGGCGATCCTCACTGGCGGACAACTCGTCAGCGAAGAGCTCGGCATCAGGCTCGAAAGCGTCACGATCGACATGCTCGGCCGCGTGAAAAAAGCTGTGGTCGGCAAAGAAGACACCACCCTTGTCGAAGGGGCTGGCGATAAAAAAGAGATTGCGGAAAGGATTGCCCTCCTCAAGCGTCAAATCCAAGAGTCCACATCAGACTACGACAAGGAAAAGCTCCAAGAGCGCCTTGCGAAGCTTGCCGGCGGCGTCGGAATCATCCGCGTCGGAGCTGCGACTGAAGTGGAAATGAAAGAGAAAAAAGACCGCGTCGACGATGCAGTCCATGCGACAAAAGCAGCTGTTGAGGAAGGGATCCTTCCTGGCGGCGGCGTTGCGCTGATCCGCACGATCCCTGTCCTGGAAAAGCTCGCAGCAACCGTTGCTGGCGACATAAAAGTGGGCATTGAGATCATCATCAAAGCGATCAGCTACCCACTGCGCCAAATCGCAGAAAACGCTGGCAAAGAAGGTTCCATTATCGTTCAAAAAGTTGGCTCAATGGGCAGCTTGGAAGGATGGGACGCTTTGAATGATGTATTCGGAAACATGCTGTCGATGGGAATCGTCGATCCGACCAAGGTGACCCGCCTTTCCATCGAACTCTCCGCATCGATTGCAGCCCTGTTGCTGACAACCGAAGCGATCATTTCTGAAGAAGCGGAAGAAAAGGCAACTCCTGCTGGCGCAGGAGCTGACTACTAAACGCTGTCTTAAAATAAGCGTTTATATAAAGGCGCTCTGTAAAACAGAGCGCCTTTTTTCTTTTCTTGCATGTAAAAACTTTTTTTTACTATTTTGAGCAATAAAGAGATATTAATTCTGAAGGACCACGCATGAAGACCTTATTTTCGACATTAACAGGAATCATCATCGTCATCATCCTAGCGGCCATTATCATTGGCTTTATCGTATGGTCCCGGGTCCCTGATATGGCTGCAGACCACTTGTCTAAAAAACTCAAAGTCTCCGTTGAGATCGATGATATGAAGTTAAGATGGGGAAAAATTGAAGTCGACAAGGTCGTCATCGGCAATCCTCCAGGAGCCATCCTTTCCAAAGCTTTTTCCTGCAGTTCGATCGATGTCATAGCTCCCCTTACCCGCTACCTCGACCAACAGATTGTCATTGACGAGATCGATGTGAACGACGTCTACTTAGGGCTGGAGTTCGACTCTGCCAAAGGAACACAGGGAAACTGGACGCGTATCATGGGCAATCTTAAGGCTTCGACAGGAGAAGGATCTAACGGCAAGAAGAAGAAAGGCGCCCAAGCCCCCAAAGAAGCAAACCAGCGTTCCGTCTTAATCAAACGTCTCGTTTTGACCAACATCGATGTCGATGTCGTCTATCGGAAAGAGGGAGGCAAAGTCCAAAAGCTGAAAAGAATTGATCGGATCGAGCTCACCAATGTAAGCAGCGAAGGCGGCCTGCCAATGGACCAAGTCATGAACTCTGTACTGGGCCAAATGCTCAAATCGGTGTTCGAGAAGCAAAACTTGCAGAACATGCTTCAAAACCTCCTGCAGCAGCCAGGAGGCGGGCTTCAAGATTATTTAAGCCCATTCAAAGGGTTCTTTAATACCCAAGTGGATACTGAAGAGAAAAGCGCCCAAAGCGCATGACCGAAAAAAAATCCAGGCGGGATGATGCTAAAAATTGGCCTAATCACCGACCTCCCCTTTTGGGAACTGGGAAACGGGCAAAATGCGCGGATCCAAGAAATGGTCCGCTTTTTAGGCCAAAACAGCCATTTTACCCTCTATTACCTAGGAAATGAGCTGATCCCCTTCCCTCAGGCAGTTCCATTAGATCCCCATCAAAAAACTCAACTGACCGCCTGTTTAAAAAATGCCAAGCTCGATCTGATCATTGTCGTAAAGCTCCATTTGGACTGGGTCCTTGAGTTTCTTCCCCAAAAGGTTCCCGTCTATCTCGATGCTCATGACCTCGTCTCCAACCGGGCCGAAGCATTCCAAGCCTTTAACCGCTCCTGCAGCACGATTAGCTTACAAGATGAAATAAAACGGATGGACAAGTTTGATAAGGTTATTTTCCTTCAGAACGACGAAGTGGAAAAAGTCAAGGCCGGTATACCCGCTGAAAGGCTCCTTTGCTGCCCCCATCCTGTTAGAACCCATGAATCCACTGTGCGCAAGCGGGTCTCTCACATCGGATTTCTCGGAGGCCCCTCTTGGCCCAATATCGATGGGGTCCAGTGGTTTCATGATGCAGTCATGCCTCTGCTAGGAAATCTCTCAGAGAAATGCACCGCCCAAGGAGCATTTGTCCACTCCCCTTTTTCGATCTTCACTCCCCGACTTAAAAAAGGATCGCCTGTGGCCTGCCTTACCAGCTATTACCAGACTGTAGACATCGCCATTAATCCGACGCTGTACGGAAGCGGGCTTAAAATCAAAACAATCGAGGCCTTAGGGCATGGTATCCCCCTCGTGACCACCTCGTGCGGCGCTCAAGGACTGATGGGTGAGGCCAACCGCTGCTTCTTGATCGGAGATACCCCCCAAGAGTTTGCGAAGGCCATCGAAAAGCTCGCCTCGTCGATCGCCTTGCGGCGGCAACTCTCGCAAAACGCCCTAAAGATAGCAAAAGAACGCTTTTCCGCGGAATCCTGCTTTAGCAGCCTGCTGCAGAATTAATCGGGGATTAAAGTCTATCGTTGAAAAAAGCGGCGAAGCGTTTCTTCAACGAGAAATTCTAAGACAGCTCTCTTGTTTCAACAGGATGAAAAATAATCGATTCATATTCTTGAGGATTAGGCCCCATACTGCTTAAAAGCTCGCTTAAACGATTATAATTAGAGCCATAGAGCTCACGAGCCGCTTCGATGGTCCCATTTGCCGTTGTTGAAAGGAGCGCATGAAAATAACGAGGAACCTCCTCGCCGCTTATTTCGATAATCCCAACATTTGGATCAAAATAGAAACTCAAATGATCATCGACTTTAACATAGGCCGTTGAATGATGCGGGACGCCTACTTTGTAACCTCCAGGAGGCAAATTACGAAGTTCTTGAATAATTCGATCTTGTTCATTTTCCCATTGATTAAGAGGATATCTAGAGAGCTCCACTCCTGGGTATCGACCTGCAATAAGCTGTTGATCATGCACTCCGATCCTCAAGTTAAGCAATGAACCGTTCTTTATGTTAAGGCTCTGAAGCAATACAGGCTCTACACCGCCCCCTTTAGAAAATTGCCTGCCTAATGCGATCATGTGGCTGCGCGGATCTGAAAACTCATGCTTTGTTTTGAAATACAGATACAAAAACCAATCGCTCATCCCTCGGCAGATTCCGTTAGCATGGTCAAAACGCACTTCGCCTTCATTCGGATCCGTCGAAAATAAAAAAGTTTTTGCTCTGATTTTTGGATCTACAATTTGAGAAGCTGGCACAGGAGAGGCTTCGCTGATGATCCCACAATCATTTGCTATGTTCGCTGTCTTCTTTATCAGAAAAAACTGAGTTGGGCTTTCAGAATAAACATCAAACCCTATCTTCATGTAACGCGAAGCAGTTTTTGCATGCATTGCCAATTCCTGCGCTCCCAGACAAGAAAAAAGCTTGGCAACCTCTTTTAGAACAAGGTTAAGCAGCCATCGAAACGGATATGTCGCAATCTGAGCTACCTCCCAAATTCCATCCAGATCAGAATACATAGGGCCGACCACCTTGGACATTGCGGACTCCCTTTCATTGATCACTTTCTGGGGGGCTTCAGAAGAAACAAAAAAGTTCTTTAAATTTTCATAACCATTAACTTGCCCTGACAGCAACGCTGCTGGATTATTTTGACGACCGATATTTAATGACATATTTCCCCTCATTTTAATTGCGAAACTTATACCAAATAACACAAATTATCAACAACTTTTAAAAAAATTATTATTAAATAAGATTAAACACAGATAATAAACAATCAAAACAACGACTAATCGCAACATAAACTTAAACATCTAAAATTCAATAACATGCAATATAATAATAATTTATTGAAAAATAATAAAATAAATGATATAATTTTTATGAGTCACTAATTAATTTACAAAACAAAAGGAAACATAATTATGGCAGCAATATTAGAGTTCTTCGGCCTACGTAAACCAGCAACCAGTTCCACGCAACCCCAGGAGCCACTAAAAACTTCTAAATGGAACAATAAAGTCGTCGCAACACCAGAAAGGGAAGGTTTTGAGTCTCCGGCTTCTGCGTTGTTTAAAAAGCAGCAAAAGCTAGAAAAAGCACCTACACCCAAAGAACATCGCACCTATTCCTTAAGCTCATCTGGATCCTTTGACTTTGATAAAATGGGATTTCCTAATCCTAATACTTTAGGATCAAGTTCAGAAGGAAGCGATCCAGATTTGAAGATGTACCTTCGATCCAGACAGGAACCACGTGAAGACTTTACAAGTTTACCTGCGGACTTTGATAGAGTGAATTATCAACGTAGAAGCTCCAATACATCCAGCAGCAGCCTAACACCAGAAGAACCTAGAAAAAAATCGCCCGAATTACCTATAGCAAAAAGAAAAGCAGCAGAGCCAAAGCCATTTACTGGGGAAACGATCAAACCTGAACCTATGAAGCAACACTTCGGGTATTCTCCAGCTCTATCAGAATCCGATCCAGACAGGGAAATGCTGCTTCCAAGTGGATTTGAAACATTTGGTTATATTTTGGAACCAGTTTCTGATCCAGCCGGTCGTGCTCTTCCTAACACATTTATTAGCAATGAGCTTACATTTAAAGAAGTAGATCTAGCCAGCATACCTACTTCACAGCCAAGTCATGATGCGACACACATGATTTTTGATATGGATTGATGAGTTAATCTGAGTTCTGTACAGCTTAAAAAATTTCAACCAAAAAGCATGCTTCATGACGGGGCGTGCTTTTCTGTCTTAATAGGCCCTCATTTGATAGGCCTCATGGGACTTGGCCCATAGATCAGCCGTTTCAAATAGGGCACAAGCAGCATGCTGATGATTGCCAATACCAAAGAGATCGCCCCGTAGATGATAAAGGCGTGATCGTAGATCGCTAACGATTCGGTAGGTTGCGCTTTATCCGGTACAGACGCAAAGGTCGCAAGACCTCCGCCGATAGCAAACGCCGCAGACTGGGTCAAGAACCAGACTCCCATCATCATTCCCACCAGGTGCTTAGGCGATAATGTCGTGATCATGGCAAGGCCGATTGGGGACAATAGCAGCTCTCCGATCGTCTGAAAGAAATAGCTGACGACCAGCCACCAAGCAGAAGTCTCTCCTGCGGAACTAAAATACCTTCCTCCCAATCCCAAAACAATAAAACCAATCGACATCATCAAAACACCCATTGAGAATTTCATGGGCGTCGAGGGATTGCTCCGCTTATTGTCAAGCCAGATCCATAAACGGCTCAACACGGGGCTCAATAAGACGATGAAAAAGGGATTGAAGAACTGGGTGAACTCGGCATCGATCGTGATCCCCAGGATCTGCTTGTCCATATTGCGGTCCGCATAGAGCATCAATGAGGTAAACGTCTGGTTATACAAAGACCAAAATCCGATGGAGATCAGGATGAGGATCAAGCACGCGATCATCTTGTTCCTCTGCACTTTCTTTTCTTTCAGCATGAGGTAAATCACAACGCCGACAACGCCGACAGAAGCTAAAGCTAAAAGGATATCGGTTTCCGCTGGAAACTTAAAAAGGACAAGGAAAAGGCAAACAGCTAGGACAATGCCTCCATAAAACAGGACATAAAAGGTAAGGGATTCCTTGTTATCCCTTAACGGGCTTGCAGCTGGCATGACCCCCGAAGTGCGCAGCCTCTTCCTCCCTAGCAAAAATGTCACTAAGCCGATGAACATGCCGATCGCCGCCAGCAGAAAACCTGCATGCCATCCGTAAGTTGCGACGATCCAGCCTGTGATCAACGGAGGGATCAATGATCCTATATTGATTCCCATGTAAAAGATGGTGAATCCCCCATCCCGGCGGGCATCGCCAGGACGATAAAGATCTCCCACGATGCTGGAGACGTTAGGCTTGAACAGGCCGTTTGCGACGATGATGACGCTTAATCCCAAAAAGAAGATCTGATTATTTGGAATAGCGGTGAGCAAATAGCCCACGATGAGCAGAACCCCTCCAACGATGATGGCCCGCTGGAACCCTAAATAACGATCTGCGAGATACCCTCCTAAGACAGGTGTCAAATATAGCATGGAACTGAAGGTCCCGTAAAGCAGGTACGCGTTCGTATCAGATAATAAAAGACCCTTAGTCATGTAGAGGATAATGATGGTTTGGAGTGTATAGAACCCAAACCTCTCCCAGAGTTCAGTGAAAAATAGAAGGAATAGCCCTCTGGGCTGTTTTAGCGGCAGCTTGGTCATGTGATCCTAAAGAGATTAAATAAGGGTCTATAATCTCAGAAGCCATTTCTTGAAAAGCAGAAAAAACTCAATCCGTTAACAGTCTCATAGATTCTTCAAATTTGCATCTTCCGAAACAAGCGAGCTTGCCAAAAAACGAATCTTCAGGGTATTTCAGTATAAATCGATTGATCCAGACGATAAAAAAATGCTATTTTTTTTCTAAAATTTAATCTAACTTCCTTCTAAAGGACAATAATGTCTTCCACTACACCGACAGCGCGAAGTAGCAGGGAATTTAGCTTTGATCACTTATTAGAAATGTTCCAGCATTTAGATTCTGGAGAAACAAAACCTGCAGAAACTGAATATCTGGAACAGGAAACCGTTTCCTTCACGGAGCAACGATTAGATAGCAATACAAGCAGCTCTTCTTCTCTTCCAATAAGCACCCCCGACGATCTGTCCGATCCTCCGATTCCGATCAGCAGTTCCTTTCCTCCTCTAAGCGCAACTGGAAAAGAGATCTATCCATCTCCTGGATTTTTAAGAAGACCTGTTCAGCTAAGCGCTCCAAGCCTAAATAGCCAGCCGCCTCCTGTACCAAAAAGAAGAACCCTTCCTTCGATTTCCTCCGATGAGATCGAGCATTCTCCAAGAGACCAAAACATCGACACAAGATGCAACCTCCTCTATCAATCCAATGCCTCGTGCTCATATGCCCCGGAAAGATCACCCTCTTCCAGCAATCCAGCTCCTCCGCCTGTATTATCTTTGAGCCTCCGGCTGAATTTACACCTCCTTTCCAAAGATGAGAAGACCGACCATAGATCTCGCAAAGATGGAGGCTGGAAACCTCTGAAAATTTCTCCGGGCGACATCTCCAGCCGCTATAGGAGTTCTTCCTCTCCTGAAAAACGGCTTGATACTAAGAAAACTGTCTCTATCCGTACCTTGGCAAGAGAGGAATCGACTCCATCTACAAGCAGCAGCCCTTCTAAAAAATTCTCTCTGGGACAGATCACTCTGACGCCGCGAAAAAAACACAACGACCAGCCGCTACACCACGAGGAGACACCAGCTACGTCTAGCAGCTCGTCTGATGCTCCTTTGACCGAGCGAGGATTTGAAGAGTGTGCGGCCGAGCTTTTAGGAATGCCTCGAAGAAAACACAAGTTTTCCGATGAAAAAGCTGCACTTGAAATTGTGAACTGCCTTAAGAGGCCTGGCGGCATGGAGCTCGTGCTGAATCTATTTTCCCAATACCATCATTTGGCCAAAGACAAACGGCTCAAAGATCGATGGGCCCAGCTGCTTACGACAACGCTTCTTTATCCCCAATGCCTCCCTCTTATCCTGGCTATTATTAAAAAAGAATCGATCCATCCGGATGACTTTTCCCAATTGGTCATCCCAGAGTTCCATCACAAGAGGATCTCTGCTGTTGAAGCGACCTACATCCTTTCGCTCTACACTTTAGAAGACCTCAAAGGACAAGACCCGAAAACCCTGTTTCGAAATGTCCACCTCTCTTCATCCCTGCATAAAGAATATGGGATCGTATTGATCGAGCGCTTTGTCAAACAGATGAAAAAAGAAGTCATTGCGTATTGGAAAAAGACCGCTTCTCCACTAGATTTGTGCATCAATGACAAAAAGATCCACCAAATCCTCCTGGAGAACCAGCAAGGCTATGAGCAATTAGCCCCTGAGAGGCAGTTAGAAATTCGCACAGCGGCCCTCTGCAAAAATATCGAAACCTGCAAAAACTTCTTCTGCTGCTTGCTTGAAAAGCTATATGCTGAACCGGTCCCCGCGCCCTGCCAAGACCTTCTTTCAATGAGAAGAAGCCAGATCTTTACCGCGATTAAGGAAACTTTATCGGAAGAGGAAGCTTTTATCCAATCGGAAGTCTTAGTCGGAGAAATTCTCTTTCTGAGGATCCTTAATCCTTCCTTGCTCCAACTCGGCAAGCTTCCGATCGAAGTTGACGCTTTGATCAATCTGACGAAAATGCTCCAAGCCATGTCGAACCAGGTTAAGTTCGGCACAGAAAAACGGGACGAGGTCTTCGAATCATTCAATGATATCTATGATCGATTCTCAGGGATGCATCATGAGTTCATTAATAGAAACTTCCCTCTTCGGTCTTCTTAACTCGACTTTGTACATTTTTTGATCCACTTGACTCGTCTATTTGTTCCCGAACGTTCGGTGAAGCTTCGTGGTGCAGAGCAGGTGAAGCGTCCTTGGGTGCGAACTGGCCAGAGCAAAAAATGTACAAAGTCGAGCTTAAAAAAAACAATTCGTGTTATATCAAAGATTATTCTGAAGGACACACTAACCCCTGGACCTCCGATGAAGCCTGTACTTGTACTGATCCCTGGATGGGGAGGAAATGAATCTCTTTGGGAATATCCATTGCAGCATCTTTCCGATATTGTTGATTGCAAAGTGATCATCCTAGACCAGCAGAAATCGCGGGACCAGATGATGGAGCATGTGCTGAAAAATACTCCTCAGCAGTTCATACTTGCCGGTCAATCGATGGGCGGCTGGGTTGCAATGAAAACAGCGGCCAAGGCGCCTGAACGGATCTCCAAACTCATTCTAGCCAACACTTGGGCAAGCCCCGATCCCAAACTGAACGAACTCCAAAAGGATGTCCTCCGGGACCTAAAAAACGGGGAAGTCGATCAAGTCATTTCCCGCCATTTGCCTTTTGCGCTGCATCCAGACAGCTTGCAAAAACCTGACCTGATCGCAAAATTCCATAAAATGTTCGAGCATTGTAAAACAGGAACTCTGATCGATCAGATGCAAGCGATGCTAAACGACTATGTGTCGCTGCCGCTGCTCTCCAAAATCAGCTCCCCTACTTTGATCATCCATGGCAGGGAAGACCAGCTCTTTCCAACCTCGGAGCAAGAGATCATCCACAAAGGCATCAAGCAGTCCCAATTGAAAATCATTGAGAAGTGCGGCCATTGTTCGCCCCTCGAAAAGCCGGAAGAAACAACTGCGTTGATGCGGGCATTCATCACCCAGAACGGTGGTTAAGCAATGGAATACATTTCACTGCCTCCTCTTAACAAACAAGCCTCCCGAATCGGTCTTGGCACCTGGGCGATCGGAGGCTGGATGTGGGGAGGCTCTGATGAAAAGGCCTCGATCGCAACGGTTGCCAGGGCCCTTCAGGAAGGGATCACGTTCATCGACACGGCCGCCGCTTACGGGTTCGGGCTTTCTGAAGAAATTGTCGGCAAGGCCTTAAAGCAAGTTGGAAATCGGGAAAACGTCATTATCGCCACAAAATGCGGACTTTCTTGGAGCAGCAAGGAAAATGTCTATCGAGACTCAAGCTCTGCAAAAATCATCCAAGAATGCGAAGATTCCCTTCGACGCTTGCAGCTCGATTACATCGATATCTATCAGGTCCATTGGCCAGATCCTAAAACTCCAATCCCCGAAACAGCTGAAGCTCTGTCCCAACTCTTGAAGCAAGGCAAGATCAGAGCGATCGGCGTCAGCAATTTTTCAGTGGAGCAAATGGAAGTATTTCGAAAAACAGCGCCGCTCCACACATGCCAGCCGCCGTTTAACCTCTTTGAAAGAGATGCCGAGCAAAATCAGCTTGCTTATTGTCTGAAAAACCAAATCGCAGTCATCGGATATGGTTCTTTATGCAGAGGACTGCTTACGGGGAAAATCACAAAAGACACTGTTTTCAAAGGGGATGATCTGCGAAAAAGCGATCCAAAATTTCAAGATCCCCAATTCTCACGCTATCTTAGAACTGTCCAGCAGCTCGATAATTGGTCTAGGGGAACGCATCAAAGGAGTGTCCTCGCGCTGGCGATCCGATGGGCGTTGGATAAAGGGATCAGCGTCGCCCTCTGGGGAGCAAGGAGGCCTGAGCAACTTGATCCGATCAGGTCCATGTGGGACTGGAAGCTCAGCGCCGATGATATGCGCCAGATCGATCAAATCACCCAGGATGTGCAAAAGCTACAGCATTATTGAAGAGAATCAATGGTGCTTTCCGCCTCCATGATGCCCACCGCCATGCTTACCGCCATGATGCCCATGCTTTCCATCACGGTGGCCATGCTTATCATCGCGATGCCGATGTTTTCCATCATCATGGTCATGATGTCTATTATGGTGATCATAGTACCCATCGCCGTAATAGGAATCATCTTCATACCAACCTCCGTTGCTTCCAGCGCAGGAAGCAAGGCATAGAAGGGACAATAAACAAACAGATGTTTTCATATGCACCGAACCTTAGAGACTGTTAACGAATTTAGTTTCTGTCGATTTTTTGGACTTTTTCAGGAA